>JACCLJ010000024.1 GCA_013425425.1 Microcaldota archaeon | reverse complement strand
CGGATTTATATTATTGAGCGCAATCCCTTCCGGGACGATATCCCATGGATGAGGCGGTATCCGCTGATTGAGATCGACCGTCCGTATGAGGTGGCGTCAAAGTTCAGCCTTGTTTATGATTCGACAACGAAACAGCTCTGGCATTACATGAACGGCAACTGGAGCAGGATAGAGCCGGAAATAAGGGTCGAAAAATAAAAAAATCAGTATTAAATCTTTTCCTGCAGAAGTTAGGGCATGGCGGGACGAATCGAGATTGCCACCAAGGAAGGCATAAAAGACGTCATAGGCGGAAAAACCGCGGACAAGATACGGGCAGAGCTGGGAATAGACGCCAGGGTGCACTTCTCGGACGTCTACAGCTTTGACGGCGAGATTGCAAAAGACGAGCTCAATCAGCTTGCCGTGGATGTTTTTGCCGATTTCGTGGCCCAGAAGAGCTCCACGGAGCCGTTTTTCAAAAGCCTGTGGCGCGTGGAAATCGGCTTCCTTCCGGGAGTGACGGACAACGTCGGGAAGACCGCCAGGGCGGCGGTGAGGGAAAAGACGGGAAAGGAATACGAGATATTCTACTCAAGGCTTTATTCGCTCGCGGGCAATCTTAACCGGGAGCAGTGCGAACGGATAGCCGCCATGCTCTACAACCAGCTTGTGGAAAAGGCAATACTGCACCATCCCGGCCAGGAGCCTCCGCCGTATCTCCCGAAGGTTTCAATCAAGCACGAGCCGAAGGTCGAGAGGATAAGCCTGCACATGAGTTCGGTGCGTTTCGAGCAGCTCGCGAAGGAGCGCCTGCTTGCGCTCAGCCAGGATGAATTCAAGGCGATCAAGACTTATTTCAAGGACGAAAAGATAGTTGAGGAAAGGAAGAAGGTCGGCCTTGACAACAAGGTAACCGATGTCGAGATTGAGGCGATTGCGCAGACCTGGAGCGAGCACTGCAAGCACAAGATATTCAACGCGAAGATAAGCTACAGGGAGGATGGCGAAACCCATGCGATAAACTCCCTGTTCAGCACCTTCATAAAGAACGCGACGGAGCAGATAAAGAAGCCGTACGTCGTAAGCGTCTTCAAGGATAACGGGGGCATAATCAAGCTTAATGCCGAATGCGACATCGCGGTGAAGGTCGAGACGCACAATGCGCCTTCCGCGCTCGACCCATACGGCGGCGCGCTTACCGGCGTTCTCGGAGTGCAGCGCGACATAATGGGTGTCGGCCTTGGCGCAAAGCCCATAGCGAACATAGATGTACTCTGCTTCGGCTATCCTGACGAGAAGGAAATACCCAAGGGCGTCCTTCATCCCAAGGTGATATACGAGGGCGTGGTGAAGGGCATAGAGGACGGCGGAAACAAGATGGGCATTCCCACGGTTAACGGTTCCATTCTTTTTGATAAGAAGTATACCTGCAGGCCGCTCGTCTACTGCGGCACCATCGGAGTCATGCCTTCGACGATAAGCGGAAGAAAAACGAGCGAAAAGAAGATAGAGCCCGGCTATCTTGCGGTAATGGCCGGGGGAAGGATAGGCAAGGATGGGATACACGGAGCGACGTTCTCCTCCCAGCAGATAGATGAGAGCATTCCGCAATCGGTCGTCCAGATAGGCGACCCCATAACACAGAAAAAAATGTTCGATTTCACGATAGAGGCGAGGGACGCGCTTCTTTACGACGCAATAACGGACAATGGCGCAGGCGGGCTTTCCTCAAGCATAGGGGAACTTGCGAGGATTTCGGGAGGATGTGAAATCCATCTGGACCGCTGCCCGCTTAAGTACCCCGGCCTGGACCCATGGGAGATACTCATTTCGGAATCCCAGGAGCGCATGACGCTTGCGCTTCCGGAGGGCAATCTGGAGAAGCTTAAAGGGATTGCAGCAAAGCATGACGTGGAAATAACCGTAGTCGGCAAATTCACGGACAGCGGAAGGTTCCATGTACTTTACGGTGGGCAGACGGTTGCCTATCTCGACCTTGATTTCCTCCACGAGGGCCTGCCGCAGATGAACCTTACCGCCTCATGGAAAAAGCTCGTTTATCCGGAGCCGCGCATAGATGATTTCGATGCGGCAAGCATACTGAAGAAGCTCCTTTCATCGCCGAACATAACGACAAAGGAGAATGTCATAAGGCGCTACGACCATGAGGTCCAGGGCAATTCCGTCATAAAGCCGATAATGCTCGGCCCGAATGATGCTGCCGTCATGAAGGCGGTTTACAGCTCAAACGAAGGCATCGTGATTTCGCACGGCATCTGCCCGCAGTACGTCCAGGACTCATATGCAATGGCAGCGCTTGCATTCGATGAAGCGGTCCGGAACGCAGTTGCCGTAGGCGGAAGATTCGGCTATCTCGCATGCCTCGATAACTTTTCCTGGCCCGACCCCATAAAGTCGCAGAAAACTCCGGACGGCGAATATAAGCTGGGCCAGCTGGTGCGGGCGTGCATCGCGCTATACGACTGCGCCACGTCCTATGGCATACCCCTGATATCCGGCAAGGACAGCATGAAGAACGATTATTATGATGGCGAGAAGAAATATTCCATACCGCCGACGCTTCTGATCACGGTGGTCGGCAAAATCGATGATATCGAAAAGGCGGTCAGCTCGGAATTCAAGAGGAGCGGCGACCTCATCTACGTTCTTGGCAAGACAAGGGAGGAGATGGGCGGAAGCGCATTCTACCGTTTGTTCGGAGGGGTGGGCAACAATCCCCCGCAGGTGAGGCCCGACGAGCACATCCAGATTTACCGCGCCCTTACGGTTGCGATGTCCGAAGGGCTTGTGGAGTCTGCGCATGACGTCTCCGAAGGCGGCCTTGCGGCCGCTTTTGCAGAATCGGCTCTCGGCCCGGACTGCGGCGCAGAGCTTGACCTCGCCCTCATTCCCGCCGCAACGCAGAACGACAACGCGCTCATGTTTTCCGAAAGCGCCGGCCGTTTCGTGGTGAGCGTGAAGCCGGAGAATGCCGGGAAGTTCGAATCCGCCATGAAAAACGCCATCTTCGCGAAGGCGGGCAGGGTGCGGGGGGACAGGCGTCTCCTGGTAAAGCGCGGGGAAAGGATGATAATGAACGAGGATGTCGGGGACCTCAAAAACGCGTACATGAAGGGAGTGCCATGAAGGAAGCGATACACGAGGCGGCCATGCTTGTAGCGAAAGCATCGGGCTGCAGCATGGAAAAGGCAGCCTCAACCACTGCGTTGTCGGAAAAGTTCGGCGATATCTCATCGACCATTGCATTCGACCTCGCGAAAGAACAGAAAAGGAATCCCGTTGAAATAGCAAGGGAGATTGTTGGCACGATTGGAAAAAGCGCAAGTTTCTCAAGGATAGATGCTCAGGGGCCATACGTCAATTTCTATTTCTCAGATAAATTTTACGCTGAAGCACTGAAAAAAATGCTGAAGGAAAAGGGGAAATTCGGGAAGGGAAAGAAGACCGGAAAGGAAATAATG
>JACCLJ010000015.1 GCA_013425425.1 Microcaldota archaeon | reverse complement strand
CTCGGATAATAACGCGGTTATCGGCTATGCGCTGAAAGCTGACGTAAAGCATTATTTTGATACGGTTGACCATGAGGTTTTGCTGGATATAATCAGCAACAAGATAAAAGACCAGCAAGTCCTCTGGCTGATAAAACAGATATTGAAAAATCATAAAACTTCAATCGCGGGAAAGGGAATGCCGCTTGGAAATCTGACCTCGCAGTTCTTTGCAAACGTATATCTGAATGAGCTTGATTATTTTGTAAAACACAAGTTGAAGGCGAAATACTACCTTCGCTATGTTGATGATTTTGTAATCCTGCATAGGGACAGGAAAGTCCTTGAGAAATGGAAAAGTGAGATAGGCGCTTTCCTGAAAGAGAATCTGAAGCTCGAACTGCATCCTGAGAAATCAAGAATCATCCCGATTAGGAATGGCGTAACCCTGCTTGGTTTCAGGGTATTTTATCGTTACAGGCTGCTGAAAAAGAGCAATGCCAGAAGAATCTGGAAACGGCTTGAAAGATTTAAGCAAAAATATGATGCTGGTGAAATGGAAAGAGACGAGATTGTACAAAGTCTGGAAGGTTGGTTTGCCTACGCCGGGTTTGCAAACACCCATAATCTGAGAAAACGGATCGCCATAAAGTTCGACATGCTTTTCAGAGCGTCGCGAGGGAACGACGATTCGTTGTCATGATCGACGATTCGATCATGAGCATGCTCGTGAACGTATCGACGTTCACGACATCCCTGCGCCCAAAGAACCGCAGTTTTTTCGGGCCGCCTAAAGCACATACGGCCCTATGAACATCCCTAGATGGGCGAGCAGGATGTAGCGAATTGTTCTTCCAAGGATGCATAATGCGATGAATTTCAGCACGTTCATTTTCATTGCTCCTGCGGCAAGCCCCGCGACGTCGAAGAGCGGATTCGGGATGAAAGCAAGAAGGAATATTATGCCCGAGCCGTATTTTCTTATCATCTTTTTCTGGCCCTCGAGCCTGGCATCGCTAAGTTCGGTGATTCCGTTGCCCACCATGTAGCCGGTTATCTCTCCTATCCCGCTGCCAACCCCGGCCGCAATCCCCACAAGGTATGGGTTGAGCACGCCGCCCATAGCTATTACCGCAGCCCAGCCCGGAGCCGGGAAAAATATGGTTGCTGCGCTCAGCAGGGAAATAACGAAAACGCCTGCATAGCCGAATTGCTGCAGTTCGCTTATTTTATCCGAAAGCGCAAACACCGCGATAATGATGAGGATTGCGAATATTATTTCGACTGCCGCCTTTCGTTTGTCCATTTTTTCACAACCCGATAAACTCCGTCCCGCCGCTCTGGTAAATCCCCTTTGCATCCCCTCTCTTTACAACGTTTATTGCCTTCCCGACAAAAACCACGTGGTCGCCCGCTTCGATTTCCTTCTCAACCTCACATTCGATGCTCGCCGGCGCTTCCCCGACCAGCACCGTCTTTTTCCCTTCTTCACGCTTCCAGCCAGTGGCAGCGAACTTGTCCGAATCCCTGCCGGATTTCGAGCCGCACAGCAGAACGCCTTCCTGCATGTCAGGCGAAGCGAGATTTATCGCAAATGCCTTGGATTTGTGGATAAGCGAATAGGTGAATCTTTTCTTTGCTATGGCAACGCCGAACATCGGCGGGTCGGAGGAAAGAGGGAAGCACCAGGCGGCAGGCATTATGCTCTCCTTGCCCTCATATCTTGCGCTTACCAGAACAACGCGCATGGGATAGAGCAGATGATACGGTTTTTCCATGGTTAAAATCAACCTTATCCTTTTATAAAAACTTTCTAAGAACTCAAATATCCGCTATGCTTTAGCGACCGTAGTCTACCGGTTATGATACGAGATTGCCAATTTCGTGGACCGGGTTCAATTCCCGGCGGTCGCAGTGAACTTCGTTCACGGGACCTCGGGAAGCTGCGGCTTCCCGGCGGTCGCATTGAAACATGGTTTCAATGGACAAGCGAATGGAGCGCCATTCGCTCTGTCGCAGTTTTGCATCGGCGTCCAGTTTCGTGTCCGACAGAACGGCGTTCCGTTCACTCTGTCGCAATGATTAGGGTTTCAGTTTCATATTTCGTCATTTGCCAGCGGAAAACGCGATAGTTATTTAAAGCGTATATCGGTTGTGAGCTTATGGTCGAACACATTTCCTCTGTTTTGGAGCAGATGCTGTCCAGGCTTGAGATACGGGACGTCAAGGGTCTTTACGGCCACGAGGAGACGATCGCGGGAAACCTCAAAAGGCTCAAGGAGGCGATGCTGAACATCGGCCATCTTGTAGACCCTATCATCGTTGACGGAAAAACAGGAGTAGTCCTTGACGGGAACCACCGGCTCAAGGTCCTGGATATAATAGAATGCCCGAACGTCGTCTGCCAGATCGTCGATTACCAGAGCCCGGAGATAGAGGTGGGAACCTGGTATCCTACGGTGGCGAAAACGCTCGACCAGCTCCTCAAGCTTGATTCCATAAAGCATGAGAAAGTGGACTGCGAAGCCGGGAAGGAGGCGGTGCAGAACCTGCGCGCGCCTTTCATGGCGATGACCCCCGATGGCAACTGCCACCTGCTGAATCCGGGCAGCTACAAGATGCGGGAGATGATAGAGGAGCAGAGCTACATCATGACGCTTCTTGAAAAGAACGAGATAGATTACATACCGGACGAGGAAATAAAAGAGCTGCTCGGGCTGAACCGGACCGTGCTTTACAGGCGGGCTTACAACAAGAATGAGATAGTAAAGGCGGCACAGGCGCATACGCCGTTCCCGCCGAAATCGACCCGGCACATCATACCCGGAAGGATAATACGGCTCAACATGAAGCTTGGCTGGCTCCACATGGACAGGAACAGCGCGGCAGCCGAGCTCAAGGAGATGCTCAGCAAGAGGACATACGCCGGCAACGTGAGAAAATATTACGAGCCGGTTATTGTTATCTACTAATCGAATCTGGATCAGGTGTTCCTATGGGAATTCTATTGGCGCCAGGGCCG
>JACCLJ010000009.1 GCA_013425425.1 Microcaldota archaeon | reverse complement strand
ATCCTTTCATCCGTTTCGTGTCCTGATTTTGAACCGTCAATATTGTACACTCCCGCGGTTGAAACGATGAAAGATGCTTCACCATCGGAATCGGTCTCATCGGAATCGGACATTCCTTCTCCTGAGATGCTTATCATCACTCCTTCAACCGGAAGGTCGCTGCTTTTTGCAGTGATTACAAGCTCATTACCAGGACAGACCAGTTCATAATATACATTCAAAGGCTTCGCTTTTGCTCCTCCGCCACCGGAAAGTATAATCCTTGTGCCATTGACCGCATAACCGGAAAATGATGCAACCGAGAACGTAGCTGTTGTTCCTATGCATCTGGAATACGCAGGCGTGAACGTGGTTCCTGTCGTTACAATCGTATTCCTGTCTGGCGGGAAGCCGTCAAGAACATAATACTTTATGTTTCCGCACCCGGTCGTGTTCAGCGTCACATTTGCGGTATCGTTAAGCGCCTGGGCATTCGAATCGCTGCTGTCAAGCGAAACGAAATCATGGTCTATGAGGAAATTGGCGTTGTTTATCCTGGTCTGCACTCCGGAAATCGTTTTTGTCCATGACGCCCCGTATGTATCATCGAACCCCAACCAGAGATTCGTAAAATCAACATCCGCAGCCGCATCAAGCCTGAGGAAATCTGTCTGGCCGTAGATGTACATATCGACAACAGTGAAGCCGGTTCCGTCTATTCTGAGCCCGTATCCAGTATTGCCCCAGATATAGTTCGGATCAAGCGTCCAGATATCGCATAGCCCCGTAAAATAAATGCCGTCATATGTGCCGCTCAAACCGTTGTTGTAAATCTCATTGCCGTTGAAGTTTCCGTTATCCGAATCATCTATATATGCGCCTATGCGCCCATTATTGTAGATGCTGTTATCGGAAATAACCGCGTCATCCGAAAGAGTAAAGTATATTCCCCTATACGTATTGTTGTAGATATAATTGTCATCCGCGGTTACGTTGTGCGAGCTTTGCACTCTCAAGCCGTGCTGGTCATTAAGATACACGTCATTGTTCTCGACAACGGTCCTGTTTGCGCTGTTAAGCCGTATGCCGCTGTCAAGCGCCGCCGAATCGCCGTTGCTATAAGCTGTATTTCCGGTTACGGTCGCATCTTCAGAGTTGAGAATGTAAATCCCATCGTCGTTGTTGCCGTACACCACATTCGCGTCTACGAGCGCCCCGCCGCATCCTGACACATATATTCCCTGGTCGTCGTTGTCAAACACGTAGTTCTGACCAATGGCGACGTTCATACTGTTCAGCGTCTCGATTCCCGAATCCCCGCTGTTCGAAACGTTGTTTTCGTCTATGTTTATCGTATCGGATATGGTAACGTATATCCCTTCGTCATTTCCTATGACCCCGTTGCCGTCCATGACATTATTCAGTATGTCCACGCTGGTCCCGTTGTCGATAAAAATTCCCTCGTCTTCATTGTTGGTTATTGCATTGGATTCTATCGTCACAATCGCCGCATCGTTTACTCTTACGCCCATATCCACGTTATTTGATATCGTATTGTTCCTGACCACGTCGTTGTTTCCTATCAGGAGAATTCCGTGAATGCCGTTTCCCGAGACGGTGCTATCCCGTATAAGGATATTGTTTCCGTCTATGCGAACCCCATATCCGTCATTTGACATAATGCTCACTGAATTTTCTATAGTGACATTGCTTACCGGCGCAGCCCGGGCAGCTCCGGCGTTTGTTCTTGCACCGATGCCGCTTGCATTGTCGGCGGTAAATCCTATCGCACCCTGTATTATCGTGCCTCCGGTTACGGTAAGCCCGGATGTTGCCGTGGCGCTGTCATATGTTATCTGGTCTCCCATTGCTGGAGAAGCTCCAGTATAAAGAAGAAAATCATCATCAATCACTATGTTGGTTGAGCCGTCAACAAAAACATTTCCGACATCATTGCGGAATCCGAATCCTAATGACCCCCAGCCGAAATCGCTAACCATGCATCTCGTAATCGTAACATTATCAACGCCGGGAGCTATGTAGATGCCAATGTCTCCCATTCCGCCGGGGCCGTTCATGGAACCGTCTATCTGGTTGTAAACACAATCTATAGTAACGTCAGAAACAAGAACATCTATGCAGTTGAAGCCGTTGGGGCTCGGCCCGCCTGCATTGTTATAAGCCATTATGCCCGGTGCGCCTGCCCACGTATACGTTCCCGCAGGATTGACAAAGCCGTCTATTACTATGGTCCCAAAAGCAGGATTACTGCAGTCGTTTAATGGATCTCCAGGTCCGAAAGTATACTGGGCTGAAGAAAAGCCCGAAATCGCCAATACTAGCATCAGCATTATATATATGTTGGACCGCATGGCTAAACAACAAATATAATATTTATATATGTTAGTTTGCTGTATTTTCAGAAATCAGGGCAACGGTTTTATAACTCTTATCCGATAAACTTCACCATGCGCCTCCCGTACAAAGGAATAACCATTGCACTCGACAGTGGCAACGGCGATTTCTCATTCATATCGCATGCGCACGGCGACCATCTTAACGGCATCGGCAGGCAGAGGAATTTCCTGGCAAGCGAGGAGACGTACGAGCTTGCGGACCTTGGAGGCGAGCTGAAGGCGATTGAAGGCGCAAAGCTCATAAACGCAGGGCACATTCTTGGCGCAAGGCAGCTTGTCCTTGAGCAGGACGGAAGCAAAACCGTTTATACCGGGGACATTTCGCTAAAGCCGAACATCTTCGGAATGGCTGCTGAAATAAGCCAGTGCGACAGGCTGATAATGGAATCGACATATGCAAACCCGGAATACAAATTTCCCGACAATTTCGAAGTATACTCATCGCTGGGAAAGTGGGTCACCGAAAATGATTCCAGCAACATAGTCATAGGCGCATACGAAATGGGAAAGGCGCAGGAAATAGTGCGGGTGCTTAACGAATACTGCAGCATCGCCCCGGTTGTGACGGAAAATGCGGAAGAGGTATGCGCGGTCTATGAGAAATTCGGGATAAAGCTGGACCGTTCGGTTGTCGGAAGCGGGGAAGCAGAAGAAATCATGAAGAAGCGGTTCGTCGCGATAGTCCCCATGAGGCATGCGAAGAGGTATTTCGCAGCGAATCTTGCGACGGCATTCGAAAGGAAAACGCTTGTCGCGGTTGCAACCGGCTGGGCACTGAGGTACAGGTTCAACGCCGACGCCGCATTTCCGTTGAGCGACCATGCCGATTTCGACGATCTGCTTTACTACGCCGGGCAGACCGGAGCAAAGGATATCGGATTTTTTGAAGGAGACGGAAGCAGGCTTATCACCGCCCTGAAAAGCAGGATTATAAATCCTTTATTGAACAAATGAAGTTTACCGTTTTCTGATGGCCACGGTAGTGTAGTGCCGGAAGGCGCACAATGGTTAGCATGGAGGCCTGTGGAGCCTTAGACTCGAGTTCGAATCTCGGCCGTGGCCTATTCTATTTCTTGATAGTAGCCTTTGATTTTCAATCAAGTCACAAACAAAGCATTTAAATTCTTATTTTAACAATTGTTATAACAAAGTGATACTATGAGCGATAAACAAAAGGAAGCGAAAGCGCCTGTCGGCCCTCCGTGGAGTACATTAAATCAGGAGAAGCCGATGCCTAAAAGAGACCCGCTTGAAGAAAAGATAGTTAAAATAGAGAAGGGGCTGGGAAGGAAACTGAGCGATAGTGAAAAGGACCGCGTCGGCCTTACCATGGCACTTCATGCCGGGTCCAAGGAGTAATCCGCTTATTTTTACCGTTTTTTTTATTCCCCGGAATACATCTTCATGCCGAGCATCAGCAGCATGCCGAGGGCGAACATGGCGAATGCCAGCACTGATTTCGCCGTATCGCGTTCCTCGTGAAGCTGCGGGATCAAGTCTGATGCCCCTATGTACAAGAAACCTCCTGCCGCAAACGGAAGTATAAACGGTATGAACGCGGTAAGCGTCGAAGCAAGGAAGAAACCGATTACGCCTCCTGCAACGGCAGTAAGCTGGGAAATGAAATTGTAAAGAAGCGCCTTCTGCCTGCTCAGCCCGCCGTGCACCAGGACCGCGAAATCCCCGAGTTCCTGAGGAAGCTCGTGGGAGATAACCATGACGGTCGTGGCTATCCCGAAGCCGGTGTCCACGAGGAATGCCGCGGCTATGACGAGGCCGTCTATGAAATTATGTATGCCATCCCCAAAGAGTATCAGGTATGTATAGGGATGGACGGTGCAGTTGTCCTTGTGGCAGTGGTGCCAGAAAAGAAATTTTTCCGAAAGGAAGAATGCCGCGAAGCCGAAAGTTACTATGAGAAACAGTGTCATCGGCTCCACGCCTTCCGAAAGCGATTCCGGTATTATGTGAAAGAACGCGCCCGCAATGAGGGCGCCCGCCGAGAACGCAACCAGGAGCAGTACTGCCTTTTTTAGCGTCGCCTCATTGAGCGTCAGGGTGACTGCGCCTACCAGTGCTGCAAAGCCGTCAAGCACGGTGGCGATAATAATCAACAGAAGGGTATCCATGCAACTACCGCTGATATTGAAAGAATGAAAAATTAATAAAGAGGACTATGCCGCTAGGTCGAATGGAAATTGCCGTCCCCATCCCTCGTGTAGGCGTGGCTTGGCTGGTTCGAGCAGACCCATCTTCCATCTTCTTTCTTCTTCAACGCAGAAAACAAACCTCTTCTGAAATTGCATTCCGGGCATCCTGGCATATTG
>JACCLJ010000003.1 GCA_013425425.1 Microcaldota archaeon | reverse complement strand
TTATGCTTATGAAATCTTCTATGTCCGGATGGGACACGTTAAGCACGCCCATGTTCGCCCCGCGCCTCTTGCCGCCCTGCTTCACGACCTCCGTGGCCACGTCGAATATCCTCATGAACGAAAGCGGCCCGGATGCGACGCCCGCGGTGCTCTTTACGAAATCGCCCTTGGGCCTGAGGCGTGAAAATGAAAAGCCGGTCCCGCCGCCGGACTTGTGGATTATCGCCGTGTATTTCACGGCATCGAATATCTGCGGTATGTCGTCCTCCACCGGAAGCACGAAACATGCGGCAAGCTGGCCGAGATTCGTGCCGGCATTCATGAGCGTAGGCGAGTTCGGAAGGAACTCGAAACTGGTCATGATCTGGTAGAACGCCTGCTCGTAGTACTGCATGGTCTTTTCATCGGCACCGTATCTCGTCTCGTTTGACGCTATGAATCTCGCGACCCTGTGGAAGAGCTGGCTTGGCGTTTCCATGACCTTGCCCACGTCATCCTTCAGGAGGTATCTCCTTTCGAGAACCTGCACCGAATTAAGCGGCAGTTTAAGATCGTCGCTTACGCCGAGTATCCGTTTCATCTCCCTCTCGACGTTTTTCCTGTGCCTGTATATTATGTAGGATTTGGCCGTGGCCGCATGGCCCCGTTCTATGAGGGCCTTTTCAACTATGTCCTGTATGTCTTCTACGGTCGGGATCTCATCCGCTTTGTACTTCTCATCAATCAGTTCTATGGCCAGGTCGGCAACCCGCTCTGCCTCTTCCCTGTCGCTTCCTCCGACGGATTGTGCAGCTTTGAAGATTGCATTCACAACCTTTTCCTTGTCAAAATCGACAACCTTCCCGTCTCTCTTTCTTATTTTCTTGACATTCATGGGCTCACCGCCTCAGAAAAAGATTTATCAATGAGATAACTTTCATCAAGGCCTAACTATTTCCGACAAAACAAATAAAAAGATAGATATTACTGAGGTATTTTATCTTACTTATTTTACTATTTATATTAACCTGCCCGGCGTGGTGCTATTCTGTTTTAGCGGTCCCCGCGGAGCCGAGCATCCCGCCGATGGAACCGGCGACGAAATTAAAGAACATTCCGATGGGTATTGTACCGAGGCCGCAGCACAGAACAAGAGCCACGCCCACGGCTCCCTCGAAACCGCCACCCATGAGGACCACGACTATGTCCTCGTATGCACTGCCGCTTATGCCGATCGTTGTCGTTGGCAATAAGCCCGTTATCTGGAGCACTCCGGTTATCGTATCAAGCAGGAGGCTTACCAAAGCCAGGATGGCGTATGAAAACGCGCCCGCCGCTCCGGCCTCGACTACGTCGCAACGGTATTTTTTTGCGGTTATGTAACCCGCCCATGCGAAAAGGAAGAAAAAGAAAATAAAACCGAGGATCGATAGTATCAGATTGCCGAAATTCAGCATAAGGTCCATTATGCTTCCCATTACCGGGATGCCGCTTAAAAACCCCAGAAGGAGATTGAAAATGAAGCCGATAAAAAGCACAACCGCACCCACCGCAGTGGGGAACATTATTCC
>JACCLJ010000126.1 GCA_013425425.1 Microcaldota archaeon | reverse complement strand
TTCCTTCTTCCCATATGTGACCCGGTAGGGCGCCGCAGAGGGGCCTCCGCCGACAAACCCCCATTTCTTCTGCTCCTCTTCAAGGCAGCTTTTACACAGCCTCCTGCCGTTCCATATGTAGAATATTTCGGTTTCCTTCCCGCACCTCTCGCATTTCTCGCTGTAGGAAAGCGGCGTCATGGGATATTTTTCGGGTTTGTATTCCTTCTGCGGTTTTTCCATTCTCTGCCGTTCCTCTTTCATATCCATCAGGCAATACGGGCATACCCAGTTTCCATTGTACTGCTGGAGTTCCGAAGCAGGAAGATACATCCTGCATCTCCAGCATTGCTTGTTAATTCCGTAGAATATGCATCCGCTGCAATACGTCTGGCCGTCCGAACCATATTCGACATTCGTTTCCATTCCGCACCGCGAACATCTTCCTGTTGACATGAGAATCCTTAGGGATTAAGTTTTTCCGCGGCCTGGCTCAGGCTTTTGCCTATGGCGGTTTTTATGCTCGGATAAATGCTAACTGTTCCTGTCTGGCCGCCGTAATCGTACCTGTCGGGCAATCCCTTTTTCTCAGCAATGTCCAGTGCAAGATCTTGAAGCAGGGATTTGGTATTGGAAAAATTATTGCCGGAGAGGTCCTTTTTCGTCACCTTTATCTCCATCTGTATCGTAAGCGGAGTGCCCGCAAACGGCATCTTTATCGGGATTATTATATCCGGCCCGTTTTCTTTCGCGTCAGGAGACGATATCTTTATCGTGTAATAATTCAGCGGCTGGGTTGTTTTCTCTTTCGCCTTTTCCTCCTTTTTCGGTATTATCGTGGCCTTTTTCTCCACCGGCTCGGCGGTTGTGACAACCGCATGCGCCGCTTCCACGGCCGGTTTTGGCGATTCGGCGAGTTTCGGCTTCACTCCGGCAAGCGCGGTTTCACCCGTATTGAACTTTATCGTTGCCTTCTTGGGCTCATTCTCGTATCCCTCAAAGGCGGCCTTGCGGCTCGCTTTCATCCACGCGATAAGCTCTTTCGCCTTTTCCATGGGTTCCAGAGACGCAAGCGATTCGAGCTTTTCCTCGACCGCCTTTTTGGGTATGATTATCTTCAGGTATGTGGATTTTTCCGCAAGGGGAATGACTAATATCAGATCCACTGCCTTTCCCTTGCTCACCGCGGCAATGGTTTCCATGTTCTTGACTGCAGCTTCCGGGCTCATTTTCGAGATTACCGCCGTTCCTTCCGCCATGTTAGCACCGATAAAAAAAGGAACGTAAAAGATTAAAAAGGGGACGGGGTTATCTATTCGGTGGACTGAGATGCCGCTGGGCAAAAAACTCGAAAAAGAGCTTGCAGCTTCGTTGTCAAAAATCGCTTCGCCGGTTGAAATCCTGCTTTTCACATCAGGCAGATATCCGAAGGCAGAGGCGGAGATGGAGGCTGCGCTCAGGGACATATCTTCGCTCAGCAGGAAGCTTTCGCTGAAAAAATACGGGCTGGATTCCAGCGAAGCGAAAAGGGAGGATGTGAAGCGCGGCCCTGCGATAGTTCTCCGCGGCAGGGCGAAGGGGAGAGTGCGATTTTTCGGATTCCCTTCTGGCTACCAGTTTCCCGTATTCATCATGGACATATTG
>JACCLJ010000108.1 GCA_013425425.1 Microcaldota archaeon | reverse complement strand
AATATGTTTCCGGGACAGGCAAGGTCATACCTAAGTGCCATTCCTCTCGCAGAATTGCAGTCCGACGGCGGTGGCTGGTTCACGGTGATCGCAACCGAATCGGAATCCGTTGCATTGTTTCCATTAGGGGGCACGCCGTAAGCAGTGGCATTGTTCGCATACGCTCCGCTTCCGTTAACCGTTATGTTGTATAGTATAAGGATTGACTCTCCGAACTGAAGAGTCGTAAGCGAATCCCAGTAAACGGTCTGCCCGGCAATGAATGTCGGTGGCGGAGAGCCATCGACAAAAGACATGTTCCCCGGAAGAACATCCATCGCCGTTATCGTCAGATTAACCTGGCCGGTGTTCGTTATGTTGAGCGTAAACAGAACTCTTTGGTTGATGGCCGGATTATAGTTCGACGCGGTTTTCACAATATTTAACGCAGCGGAATAGACGCCTACATCTGCGTCGTCTGAGGCGGTTACGTTATCCCCATTGGGTGGAACCCCGATAACATTTACACTATTCGTATAGGTTCCGTTAGCCGCGCCGGGATCAACAGTTGCATTAAGGTAGATAACAACCGAGGAATCCGCTGCAATATGCCCGATGTTGTTCCATGTTATCGTTTGGCCAATTACCGAATCCGCCGTCGGACTTGACGAACTGAAAGAGAATCCTGCGGGCAGAGTATCAACAACGGCAACCGGATCCAGCTGAACTTTTCCCGTATTAGTCACGTTAATTGAATACTGCACGATGCCGCCCGGTGACGGTGGTGACGGAGTAATATCCACTTTTAGCACACCGACTTCCGCATAGTAGATCGTAACATTTGCCTCATCTTGCGCAGTGACATTATCGCCATTTGGAGGAACACCCGTAACATTCACGGTGTTCGTAAGATTAAGTTCTGGCGTTCCGGGGTTGACTATGCCGGCATCAACGGTGGAGTTGATGTAAATCACAACAAAATCCCCTTGTACCAATGGGCCTACATTACTCCAGGTAATCATCTGGCCTAGAACTGAATCGGGAACCGGGCTTGCTGCTGAATAGTTTAGGCCTGAAGGCAGCTCATCCAATATTTCGACTGGATTCAAGGTGACATTTCCCGTGTTGGTTATGGTAATGTTGAACTGCACAATTCCTCCCGGAGATGGCTGCAAGGCTGTCTGGTCGAGCTTGAGAATTGAGAGGTTGGCAGCGGTACTTTGGAGTATACCATAAACGCTGCCATTAGACAGCACTGACAGGTCCAGGTTCTCTATATAGTTTCCTCCGACATCAAGGGCCTGGCCCGAAGTCATTAACCAAGAGCCGTTGTAGTTCCAGAGCTCGAAATTGCTTTCATTGTATCCGGAAAGCTCACTGACAAGCCAATTGAACCTTATCGAATCTATCTCCGCCCCGGCGGGTATGGACGTGGATATGTTCACGTATTTCTGCGCGAATGAGAAGTAGCCGGGCAGCAGCCCCGCGGGTTCGGCATTCCATCCAATCTGATAATTGGTATTGCCGGATGGCGTTTCATCAGCAACTGTAAGGCTTGTGTAGTTGGTAAAATCGCCTGTCGGATTATCCACGCTCACATTGGTCAGGTTTACATGATATCCGGGACTAGCCGACTCCACATAGAGATCAGCATTAGAGTTATTGTAAAGGTGGAGGTTTCCTCCGCTGATATTGCTGTTTGTTATTGAAATTCCGGTTAATTGATTGCCATGCACGGTCCCGTTTGCGATGGCCACGTCGTAAGCCCTGGAGATTTCAATGCCATTCCACGCGTTATCATGGATTGAATTGCCGGCAAGGCTGATGATGTACGGGCCGGGCCCCTGCGCCGCATAGGATAGTATGTAGAATCCGTCGTTTCCATTGCCATAAACCGAATTATCCGTGAAGTTGGTGTAGTTCGAATCCGCCACCAGGACGCCGTGTTGGGCGTTTCCGTAGACCGTATTGTTGAAAGCAGTTATGTAGTTCGAATACCTTGAGATAAATAGGCCCGTTTCCCGGTTATCGCTGATATTGTTTCCGGCCAGCGTGGTATTGGGGCTCGTCCATATAATAAAACCAATTCTGGTATTGTTGTGTGCTTCATTTTCGATAAGAGTATTGCCAGAGCTTACCTGTATAGTGATGCCGTGCCTTGAGTTATTATTTGCAATATTTCCGGTCAGGCTATTGTTCGCACCGGAATTCAGATAGAAACCATCCACGGAGTTGTTGTATGCGACATTGCCGGCCAGAGTGTTGTTGGAGCTGGAGTCGAGGTAGATGCCGTATTGGGTGTTGTTGTATGCTGTATTATTGGTGAAATTGCTGCTGTTCGACTGATGGGAGTATATGCCGTACGAATAATTCGAAACATGGCAATTTTTCACGGTTACATTGGTTAGTGAGCTACTGAGCAGAATGCCGTAGGTTGTGCCAGTAGTACCGTTGTTTGTTATGTTGAACCCATTGCAGTCAAAGACAACGTTGCTCGCGGTAATCTTCACACACGCGGTATCTAAGAGCGGCGATGCGCTGTTTGGAGCGCCCATGAAGTTGAAAGGCATGACGTAGCTGCCTGCCGAGGCGATAACGGGGCAGTTAGAGATGCTTGCCTGCGGCAAAAAGGCGATGCTGTATGCTTCGTATGTGGAAACGGTCGTACTATTACTAATCGCAGAGTCGCCATAATTCGCATATGCCGTTCCGTTGAAGGCAAATGAACTCAAGTTGAAAACCGAATTGAGCCTCACGCCAAGCATGTCCACGGCATCGCTGTTTGCCGGATTGGAGTATAGCGTCAGCCATCTTCCGTTGCCGCCATAGGTTGAAATCGTGGTGGTGGGCGAAGTGCACTGCGGCGTGCAGTTTCTTTGGCTGAGACTGGTGCCGCCGGAATCCGTTTCCCAGACTAACCTTCCCTTTGAACCGGAAGGCTCCCACGCGAAATCCGCGTCCCGGGTGGAAAAGACGTCCACGTCAGTATCTATGTTGCTTGTTATATTCCAGGTACTGCCGTTCCAATAGGCGGTATGAAGGTTAAAGCCGTCATCGATTATCAGCGCCTGAAGGTCGTCTGTCGAGGGATCCGCCTTAAGGTTCAGCCATTGTGCAACAAAATCATCGCCGGAATAGATATCGAAATTCAATAAGGCAGACCAGGCGGACCCGTTCCAATAGGTGTAATTCACATATCCGGTAGTGCCATTGACCCCGAGGACCATTCCCTTGCTGCCGTCAGCAGAATAGCGCACTGCCAGGGCTTCTCTCCCGGATGACCCGCTTGCATCCGAAGAAATTCCAATCTGATTGTTCCAAACGCTTCCGTTCCATACCCACGCATTGATATGATTGTTAGTGCCATCAAATGCGGTGAGAAGCAGTTCGCTGCCGGACGGCTTTCTATCCAATCTCACCCAAGTGTATTGGAGATCCGTAGCATTACCCGTATCATCTATATACTGCTCCGGAATACCTGTGAAGCTTGATGTTCCTGCAGGAAGAACCTTATATGCCAGGTCCCTCGTTGCATTCGCGCTCACCACGCCGTAAACAACGATGGCGTTCCCGGTCGCCGTCTCGAATTCAACGTCGAAACGCCTTTGGGTAACCGCACTGACATCTCCGATACTGCTTACGGTCCATGATAACGCATTGCTGCAGTCGGATGTGCAGACATACGCGTCCAGCAGGCCGCTGCTCTTCGCGGTTACCAGGACTATCTTGCTTGACACTGGAGACTGCTTCACCACGAGCCGCGTTATGCCCGCGGTTGCAGCTGGAAGCTCTATCTCCGAACCCCAGCTTCCGTTGAGCGAGGAATTCCAAAACCTTATTTTTGGCGAATTCAGCGTATTTACCCCTGTATTCGAGCGGTAAGCGATAATCGCATCTGAAGCGCTCGCGACGGAGATCAAGAAGACAGTAAAAAACAGGAATAAAATCCACAACGTAGAAAAACGGCGTATATGACCTCGCGTCAACGATATGTTTTTTTGTTGTTTCATGTTATCGTAGATGATTACTAGGGGGAAATAATTAAACCTTTGGTTTGTTCTCCTTTCCCCACGCAACGATGAGCGCGTGATATTCGTTGAAGATGCGATAGTCTTTCCTGAGCGCGCTTTCGAAAAACTCGCGGTAATCATTATAGTCCCCGCTTACCGGAAGGTCGTGTGCAGCGCAGAAACGTTTCGTGTACGTGTCGATTACGAAAACGGGCTTTTTGTATGCATAAAGGATTATGGAGTCTGCAGTTTCCGGGCCGAGCCCGCGAATCGAGAGAAGGTGCTCGCGCAGCTCGCCTATCGTTTTTCCATTGCTGAGCGGCGGGCAGTTCTTCACGAACTCCTGTATCTTCCGGGTTTTCTGGTTATAGTAGCCGGACGGGCGGATGAGATTGGCTATCTCGAAATCCGATGCCCTTGCAAGCTTTTCGGGATTGAGCAGGCCTGCCCTGCAGAGATTCAAAAGCGCGGTTTCAGCATTCTTCCAGTTCGTGTTCTGCGCAAGAATCGCGCCCACCGCTATCTGGAATCTTTCTTCCGGCGTATTGGGCGTATCGTAGTCCCCGGGGTGGTAGTGCGACTGCAGCCTCCGTATCACCGGCCACCATCCCTGCTTGCCGTATTTTTTCAGCAGCGAACCGTAAAGCGCTTTGACCTTATTCAAACTAAGACACCTGCTATAACGTATAGGTGCAGGGGACTTTAAAAGGTTAATTCAACAAAAAATGCATTATGGGAGAGGCAAAGGACGTGGAAATTGCAGAGGACATGCTGGTCATCCGCGATGAGAAGACCGTGCTTAAGCTGAGGAGCCTTGGCGGCGGAACGGAAAGCGGGGATGGGAAGGAGAACAGGATAACGTTCCTCGAGGCGCTTTATTTTGCGGAGAGGAAGGTAATCCCGCTCGGGTTCGAAAAGCTGATGAAGCTTGCGAAAAAGAAGGACAAGCTTGCGGAGGAGCGCTATTCCGTGCTGAAATACCTCAGGGAGCAGGGGTATATCGCGAAGCCGAGCCTTGACAATTCGCCGTATCTGAGGCTTTACAGGAAAGGCTTCAGGCCCGGAGAGGACAGGACATATGCGCTGATTTGCGTTGTTGACGAGAAATGGGAGGACGGCGCAACCGGACTTCTGAAGATGGTCGAGTTCGCAGGAAGATTGCGGAAGGAATGCATTGTTGCGCTCGTGAAGAAGGGCGAAGAGGAGCCGAAGTTTTTGAAGCTCGGGAGAACTAATTACGAATAGATCCGGACGGGTGGATGCGATGGGAACGAAGCTTGGGAAGATAATAACCGGGGAAGAGAGCCCTTCGACAGCCGAATTCCTTTTTGTCATAGACAACCCCATCGTGAAGAAAGGCCAGTACGTGGAGGTAAACAGCAGCGGCCAGAAATTCTTCGGCTATGTTTCAGAAATAACGAAATCGAACAGGTATTTCGAAAGGCCCGAGAGCGTTGCGGAGTATGAGCGCAACGGGAGCATGAACGAGAAATTCCCTTCGGATTCCTGGGAGTATTCCGTTGCTGCCGTGAAGCTGCTCGGAAGTTTTAAGGACGGCGCGTTCATCCGCGCTTTCATCCCGCCATCGCCCGGAAGCGACGTGCATGATGCGGAACCGGAGATGCTCAAAAGATTCCTTGGATTCGAGGATGACGGGCTGCTTCTTGGCGACATAGAGCACCACGACGTAAAGGCAAGAGTGAGCATGACGAGGCTTTTCCAGAAGCATGTCGCGATACTGGCGATGTCCGGCGCGGGAAAAAGCTATCTCATGAGCGTTATACTCGAAGAATTGCTTGACAGGCCGAAGGAGAAGGGGAGGGTTGCGGTCATAGTTGTGGATATACACGGCGAGTATATCGGATTCAGGCATGATGCAAGATATGGAGGCGCCACGAAAATCGTTGACGGCAGCGAGATAACGGTGCCGCTGAAGAAGATTTCGCCCTCGAGCCTGCAGGAGTGGCTGCCGAACCTTTCGCCGGTGCAGCGGGAGGTATTGAGCGATGCGCTCATCGGCTTAAGGATAGGGAGGAGGGAATCGGGCGACAGATACTACTCGATGAAGGATCTTGCAGAGGCGATAGAGGCGAGCGACAAGACCGACGATGCGAAATCCAAGAAGGCGCTCAAGAGGGCGCTGGGCAGCATAAAGGCATTGAAATTTATTACCGCGAAAGAGGAGAACCCGAAGATGATTGCGGATGTGAAGCCAGGGCATCTGCTCATACTCGACTTCAGCACCATAGACGATTTGAGGAAGAAGCAGATACTGGTCTCGCTGTTTGCGAGAAAACTTTTCAAGCTGAGGAAGAAGGGAAAGGTGCCGCCGTTCGTGCTGGTCGTGGAAGAGGCGCATAACTTTGCGAGGGAGAAGGCCGAGGCATCCGAAGCGATTTCAAAAAGCGTCATTGAAACGATAGCGAGGGAGGGAAGGAAGTTCGGGGCTTCGTTGTGCCTGATAAGCCAGAGGCCCGTAAATCTTTCCACTACTGCCTTGAGCCAGTGCAATACCCACATCATACTGAGGGTCACGAACCCGAACGACCTGGAGCATATCCAGATGAGCGCGGAGGGCATAGATTCGCGGATTGCAAAGAGCATAACCTCGCTCAAGGTCGGCGAGGCGATACTGGTCGGGGAGGCCGTCAATTACCCGACTTTCGTGAAGATAAGGAAGAGGAAGTCGGAGAAGCGGGAACGGGGAAAACCGCTGCACGAGCAGGCGATTGAGTTCGAAAACAGCCAGAAGAAGAAGGATGAGGGCGTGGAAGCGTTCCTATAACGTTTATAATCCTAATCTTGGAAATAGGGTCATGAAAGCCAGAATGTTCGTATTTTTTGCCCTGCTTGCCGGGTCCGTATTCGCCGTGACGGTGATTTCTCCTGTTGGAAAGGAAGTGAAAAACGGCGATATGATAGACCTTGGGAAGATAGGCCCCGGCCAGACGATATCGGTGCTTATAGAACCCGAGGTTTCCACCGGCGGGATATACGGGACGGGCGGGCTTTATGACATGGCGGTGGTCAGCGGGGTTCCGGAAGGATGGAGGGGGGAAAACAGCAAATTATACAAGCCGCTGCAGGCCACGGTGACGGCAAGCCCGGCCGCGGAGGAAGGGGAATATTACGCATATATCACGCTTGTTGATGAAAATTACGGCGAAAAACTGGACAATGTGACATTCGCCGCGAAAGTCACCATCACCTATGACGTTGTCGATGTGGACATAAGCCCGTCTTACGTGAGGACGGGGCCGGACCAGCCGGCTGTGTTCAGCATCACGATAGCGAACAAGGGTTCGACGGGAGATGCATTCGAGATAAAGGCCGTGGGGCAGAAGAGATGGGATTTCCAAAGGTCGGTCTTCGTCCCTGCGCAGAGTTCGAAAACGATCTATTACGAGATAGCGGGCGCCGAGGAGGAAACGTACAAGACCACGGTAAGCGTGACTTCCCTCGCAAGCCCGATAATCCACGACGAGAAGGAAATCACGGTGGATATACAGTCCAATATAATCGACGATATCAAGGCGACGAACAATGGAGTGCTGATATTCCCGATATTTGAGGGCATAGTTTACGCATTCTTCGGCCTGATTGGAAACTTCCTGTAGAATAAGAAAATGCAGGGGGAGCAAGGCGAGACCACGTCTCCGAGCAGACATTATAACCGTGTTTTTCTGCGCATGGCTGTATAAATCAGGATTTAAACCATACACTTCAAAAGCAATATTGAAAGATGGTGATATAATGAAAGGAAAGGTAAAGATGTTTAACTCCGCACGGAGTTTTGGATTTATCACGGGCGACGACGGCAAGGATGTGTATGTGCACACTTCAGCAGTTGAAGGCGGTGCTGCGCTCGCACCCGGTGAGGCTGTAGAATACGAAATCGAATCGAGTGAACGCGGTCCGCGTGCAAAGGGCGTAAAAAAAGTCTAAATTTAGTGTACGTTCATAAAAGTGCAGGGGAAGAGATTCGAACTCTTGAAGACACTAAGTCATATGGCCCTCAACCATACCCGTTTGGCCGCTCCGGCACCCCTGCAGAAAGGGCTACTTACGCCTTTCTTACGCGTCCCTTTCGATGTTGAGAACTTCGTTCTCGACTGTCCAGAAACTTTGTTTCTGGGACAACCCCACCTGAGTATAGATAAAATAGAAACTATTCTTTTTCCTTTTCCGTCTCCTTTTCCTTCTCTTTTTTCT
>JACCLJ010000102.1 GCA_013425425.1 Microcaldota archaeon | reverse complement strand
CGATTTCCTGTCGCAGTTCGGCCAGGATTTTTACGTTGCGCTTGAAGAAGCCGGCCTGGCATTCATCATGTCTGCAAACAAAAGAAGCGCCTGCCTGAACCTCGTGGAATTCGTGGAGAAATGGGACGACGGCTTCGACTCCGTCCGCATCCTGAAAAAAGGCGGGTTCGGCCTCGTTCTTTCCAAAAAAATGCTCGACCCGTCGGCGCTTACCGGCGTGCTGAATGAAACGCATGCGTCAATCCTCATGAGCGGCACGCTCCTGCCGCTTGAGATGCACCGGGACGTTCTCGGCCTGGACAGGAACCGCACGGCCATGAAAAGCTATCCCTCGCCCTTCAGCGCGGACAGCATCCGCAATATGATATGCTCCGGCGTCACGACGAAATTCACCGAAAGGAACAGCGAAAACTACCTCGCCTTCGCGGAAAAAATAAACAAAATAATCCCCGCGACCCCCGGCGGAGTTGCGGTTTTCTTCCCATCCTACAACGTGATGGGCAGCATCCTCCCGCACATCGCTGCGGACGGCAGGGAAATTTTTGAGCAGGAGCCGGAAATGAGGCCGAGGGAAACACGGCAGCTGCTTGATGATTTCACGAAAAGAGGCGGAATCCTCTGCGGGGTGCAGGGCGGCTCGCTTGCCGAAGGCATAGATTACTGCAGGGGGGAGCTGAAAACAATAATTATCGTGGGCATCGCGCTGGATGAAATGAACCTGGAGACCGAAGCGCTGATAGACTATTACAACAAGAAGTTCGGCAAAGGTTGGGAGTATGGCTATCTTTATCCGGGTACGATAAAAGCGCTGCAGGCGGCGGGCCGCGGCAGGCGGAAAGACGAGGACCGCGTCGCGGTCGTTTACATGGACGAACGTTTCAAATGGAAAACATACAACTGGATTTTCGGCGGGAAGGAGGATGTGCTGATAACCTCAGAGCCGGAGAAGTACGTGAAGGAGTTCTGGGGCGAAGGCAAAGCCAACAAATAAAAAATATCCACAGCAATTTAGCCTCATGACACGGATTATTATTTCAGACGAGATGGAAAACGAGGTCGTCGAGCGCATAAAGCAATTGGGCGAAGTGGTTTATCTCCCCGCGAATCTTAACGAGGCGATTGCAAACGCAGACGTCCTGATAGTTAGAAGCAAAACGAAAGTGACGGCAGAGCTGCTCGCGCATGCGCATAAACTGAAGATAGTTGCGCGTGGCGGCGTCGGCCTTGACAATGTGGATGTCAAGGCGTGCGAGGCAAGGCACATAAACGTGCTTAATACCCCCGGCGCTTCGGCAAATGCGGTAGCAGAACTTGTTCTTGGCCACATGTTTTCCTGTTTCAGGAACATCGCGAAAGCGCATCATCAGATGAAGAATAAAATCTGGGACAAGAAGAGCCTAACCGGGCAGGAAATCGAAGGAAAGACCCTTGGCGTAATCGGATATGGGCGAATCGGTGCGCTTGTCGGAAAAAAAGCGAGCGCGCTCGGAATGAAGATAATCTCCTACAACCCGCCGCCCAGATACGAGGACGAAATAGTGCGGTTTGTTGGATTGGACGAGTTGCTTGCGCACGCCGATGTGATAACGCTTCACGTGCCGTCAACGCCCGAAACTAAGAACATGATAAACAGCAGCACGATAGCGAAGATGAAAAAAGGCGTTTTCATAATCAATACTGCACGCGGCGACATAATAGATGAAAATGCACTATACGAAGGCTGCAAATCCGGCAAAATAGCCGCAGCAGCGCTTGACGTCTTCCCACAGGAGCCGTACACGGGCAAGTTGCTCGAGCTCGATAATGTGTTCTTCACCCCGCACCTTGGCGCGGCGACAAAAGAAGCGCAGGGAAGAATAGGGGATGAGCTTGTGAAGCTGTTGAAAGAAGCGGTTTAGAAAAGGCGGCTATCATGCAATCAAAATCCAAAGTGCCGTGCTTAAACGCCGCCCGAAACCAATCCCAACGCCAAAAAACCGCAGAAGCCAGGATGGATTGGAGCAAATTCATGGCCGATTCCACTGATTCACTGGCATGCGCATCCAAAAGAAACTCGAAACCGCCGGCAGGCCAGGCTAAGAAAAAGAAAGATATGGTGTGG
>JACCLJ010000063.1 GCA_013425425.1 Microcaldota archaeon | reverse complement strand
TTGCCGTGAAAAAGCACGGGACGTTTGATAGGAAAGGCGATGATCTGTTCATAAGCGTGCCGATAAGCTTTGCCGATGCTGCGATGGGCGGCGAAGTTGAAGTGCCTACCCTATTCGGAAAAACGAAGCTGAAAATACCCGAAGGGACGCAGTCGCATGCGGAATTCAGGATGAGGAACGAAGGGATGCCCGGTTTCAACAATGGAGGGCATGGCGACCTGATTGTAAGGACCGTAGTTGAGATCCCGAAGAAATTGTCTAAGAAGCAGAAGGAATTATTGAAGGAATTCGAAGGAGAATCAGGAAAAAAGAAAGGGTTTTTCGGGACGTTCTGATTGCTCTTCAGGCAGGCCGCAAGCCTTTTAAACTTTTGTTCTAAAAATAGAACATATGATACTAAAAAAAGAACAAATAAGAATAGAAAGCATAGCCTCAAAAACAACATTTTCTGTGCTTAGGCTGTTTATGGAAAAACCGTACGCCTCATTTTCTCTTTCTGACATTTCAAGGGGAAGCGGCGTTTCCAAATCCAACGTGCTCAGGGCGCTCCATGCGCTTGCAGGCATCGGTGCGGTGAGGCAGACACGGGGCGGCAAAAGAAAGCTTTTCAGGATCGACGCGGGAAAGGGCATGAGCCTTGCCATCGCAGGCCTTTTCATGCAGGAGAGGATTGCAAACCTCAAGCCTGCCACGAAAAATGCCGCAGAATACCTGTTTTCCGAAATAGGGGACAAGGCGGATGCGTTCGTGCTGTTCGGAAGCTGCGCCTATGGGCTTGAAACGCCGAAAAGCGACATAGATATCATGGTTGTGGGAAGCACCAGGCCGGAGATAAGCGCAGCGGCATTTCTTCCATACCGCTTTGAAATCCATGCGAAAACATGGGAGGAACTGGAGAAAATGGCGGATTTCGTGGTTCTGGAAGCAGTCCTTAACGGCGTTGTCTTCAAAGGCATCGGCAGGCTGTTCGGGATAAAAGCCGGCGTCCAGAGCTTCCCGAAAGCCTATGTGCTGTTCAGGCTGAAAAACGCCATGGAATACGCAGAGCGCATGAAAAAAGCTAGGGGGGAAGCAAGGCGCTATTATAAGGAACTGCTAAGGATAAGCCAGGGGGAGCTGGAATCGCTGCTTTATAGGGGGAAACTTGCTCCCAAGAAAATGTTAAGCATAAAAAGAAGTTTTGAGGAGATAGAAACTAAAGTAAGCACCGCAGGTGAACGGATATGGCTGAGCGGGACATAAAAAGGGCGAAGGCGCTTCTAGATTCGGCAGAGACGCTTTACAACGAAGGCGACCTGGCAGGCGTTTCCGGCCTTGCCTATCAGGCGCTGGAGTCCGCAATCATCGCGTTCAATAAGATAGTGAAAGGAAAGGATGTCGCGTCCCACCAGTTCAGGATGGAAACGGCAAAACGGATTTTTTCCGGCTATTCTGAAAAGCTGGATTTCCTGTGGGAGATGAGGAATATCGATTTCTACGGCAATGTAAAGCCCGGCATCGATGCCGAACTTAAAAAGTAAAAAGTAGGGGAAGCGCTGGAAACTGTACGCGAAATAATAAACAAAATAGAAGCGATGCTCGAAAGAAAATCATAATCGGAAAAAAGAAAGGGTTTTTCGGGACGTTCTGAGATTACTCTCTTGCGCCGTGCTTTTCGAGGAGTCCTACAATATCGTCGCGTCCCCTTCTTTTTGCGTGCACCAGGACGCTATCGCCGAAGGCATCCTTTGCGTTCACGTCTGCGCCATGGGCGATCAGAATCTCACTCGCCCCGTATTCGGCGAACATGAGGGCGGTTAAGCCAAGATTGGTATTCACACCGTTTACTTCTGCTCCTTTGGATATCAGAAGCTCAACGATTTCTCTGCTGTAGTTGCTGTACTTCCGTAAATAGCCTTCTCCTACCGCACCGAACAGCGGGCTTATTTCGAGTTTAGACTTTGAATCCGGGTCAGCCCCATTCTCAAGCAGAAGGCGGGTGATTTCCACATGGCGTTCGTAAGCGGCGTACGATAAGGCACTGACGCCGTATTTGTCCTTGGCATTCGGGTCAGCCCCCATCTTTAGCAAATCAGCCACCTTGCCGGTATCTCCTTTTTCGGCAGCTTCCAGAAGCTCTTTGTTCAATTGCAATTTTGAAAGCGTATCAGGAGGAAGCAGTTTCCTGTCAAGGCCGCCCAGCGGCCCATCCGCTTTAACGATGCCGGTTTTTCCTTTCTTTTCCGGGGTTTTGGTTATAAGCGCCATGTATATTATTAGCATAAAACTCTTTATAAATACTCCCTTTTTACCACTTTTAACGACAATAAGAAAACCTTTAAAATTTCGCCTTGAAGGCAAGTGCTGTGCTGAAAGAGGAGAAAGTGACGAAAAAATAGTGCGGGCGCACTGCCAGATGGTTTATAATCCTTACAATCGATAGTGAGGTCAGTGATTATATGAATATTGGAAAAGCATTCGGATTGGCAAAACTGCCTGTCTTGGTTATTATCGGGCTTGGGATAGTGGCATCCCTGATCGGCGCGATTCCGGTTTTGAATGTGCTCATATGCATACTCGGACTTCCGCTGTTCATCGTGAACATCATCCTCTACGCCTACATCGGCTACCTCATTGCAAAGGGCGGCCTTGAGATAATCGACAGCGCAGTGATCGGTGCGCTTACCGCATTGGTCTCCGGCATAATCGGCATGGTCATCGGCTTCATCGCGTCCATACTAGGTTTGGGCGTTGATCTGGCGGTGGGCGGCGATGCTACGGCTGGAGTACTGGGCGTAGGCGTAGGCCTTATAGCGTCCGTAATAGGAATCGTAATAGGCATGGTAATCGGTGCGGTAATCGCATTGATCGGCTACCTTGTCGCGGGCGCGATGGCAAAGAAGAAATAATTTTCTTCTTTTCTTCTTTTTTTCTTTTTATCTTACCTAGTGCATACTAGGCGTACTTTTGCCTTTCAAGGTTCCCTGGTTTTGGGATTCACTTCAGCCAGTCTGCGACAAGCGGAAGCAATGGCTGTTCCTTGTCCTTTGTCGCATCGAACAGCTCCGTGCCATGGTCTGATATGCTGTAGTATATCTTGAGCACTTTCGTATCAGAAGGCGACTCTGCATTGATCGTATTGGCAGAAGCCATGGAATAGCTGTCCTCTGATGCGGCGGTTATGTACAATTCGTGCAGGTAAGCCTGCGCATATTCGTTTATGTCGAAATCGCGGTATGCGGTGCCCGGCGAAATCATCACGAGCTTCGCAACCTCGTCATGGCTTGCGGCATAATCCATCGCAATCGAGCTCCCCATGCTCGTCCCTACAATATAATAAGTGGTTATGGAAGGCCTTGAGACGCCGAGATAATCCCTCAGCGCCTTCAAATCATTCTTCGATGCGCGGAAATCCCCGGTCTGGAACGCCTGGTAGGTCCCGAGGTTCGTGCTCTTGCCATGGCCGCGCATATCCAGCGCTATTATGTCCGCACCGGAAATCGCGTTATGCAGGAGCGGCACAAGCTCGTCGTAGCTGCTCCTCTCCTTGCCGAGCTCAGGTATGAGGACTATCGCTTTCGTGGGCCTTGAATACTGGTCCGAGCCGGAATAATAGAGCGTACCGTAAATCTTCCACCCGTCCTGCGTGGTGAACGTAATCTCCTTATGGCTTATCGCATCCAGCGGGTTCGTTTCCGCGGGCGGCGTTACCGTTTCCCCGCCGGCTGCTCCGGTGGCAGGCACTGTTCCGCCCTGCGTTCCCCCGCCGGTTTGCGTTCCTGCGGTTTCGCCGACGTTTACGTTGATGGTCTGGTTCTGCTGTACGCCAGCCCCTCCGGTTCCGCCCGTCGTGCCGGCCGTTCCGCCAGGTGCGGTTATGCATCCTGCAAGCAGGAAAATCCCCAGAACAAGAAAAATCACGCGTTTCATATGTTAAATCATGACGGTAGATTTATAAAGTTTAACGAGAATGTTTTTGTGGTGACCCCCCATGTTATCGAACCTGCTTAATGCGTTCAAGTCAGAGATGAAAAGACCCGAGGAAGAAACAAAACTCGAAGAAGAAACCCTGAAAAAAGCCGCTTCTGCAGAGGATTTCATCAAAACGCATTCAGCAAAGGAATTCGTTGAGAAATGGGCCGAGAAAAAGGACAGGGACGGCAAGAGGATGTATACGAAGAGGGGCATCACCGATTTCGTAATGCTCATCCATCAGGTGCCCGGCCTCGATACCGACAAGAAGGTTCTGAAGACCGCAGACGGTCTGCTCACAAAGCTAAAAGGCATGGATGGCATGCAGGCGTTCATGGCCGGATGGAAGGCGAAGTCCGAAGGGCTGATGAAGGGCTTAGCGTCACTGCTGAAAAAGGCTGCGTAAGATATGGGAGAAAACGAGAGCACCGAGGAAAATAAAAAAGCAGAAGACGAACTGATCAAGCAGTCCATCTGCCCGGTCTGCAAGGCAAAGCTGAAGCATACCGAGGGCTGCCTTGAATGCGCGGCATGCGGATGGAGCCTCTGTTTAGAGGCGTGACCGTCACGTTTAAAATATATATGTCGCATTATATGTTTTCATGAGGTTTAGAGAAAAGGCCGCCGTGCTTGCATGCGCGGCGCTGCTCTCATTTTCATTCGCTTCACGGGCGCCGCTTGCAGATGACAAGCCGGTCGTCCAGAAGCCGTTTGACGCATCGAAGTATCCCGAATTGAAAGGCATGGACCCCAAGAAGCTCAACAAGCTCCAGGAGATCGGGATCATCCCCAACTCCGAGCCGATGAAATTCTGGAAGATGCTGAAGGTCAAGAAGAAGCTCGAAAAGATCGTGCCCAAGGATTACGATGCCGGATTCCTCAGGGGCGTCGTGGAGAAGACAAAGCCGCTGATAACCGACATGAAAAAGGAAGGCGGCTCATTCAGCTTCGGCGTCAAGCCGGTTGAGCTGGCCAACGGAAAGATGCTTTCCGCGAAAGTGAAGATAAACAACAATAACAAGGCCTGGAAGAACATGCCATCCATAACATTCAGGATGTCGAATGCGAAAGGCATGTGGATATGCGGCATACCCTTCGACACGCTGATAAAGAAATACGAGGAAAAGAAGGGGGTGAAGCCGGACTTCGCGGTTTACGGGATGGACAGGAAGGAGAACGGCGACATTGATTTCTACATAATCCCGGTCGCGACGCTCGGGGATGCGGAAAACGGAAGCATAAAGGCGGGCGTGCCGGTGCTCGTCATCCCGTATATAGCGAAAAAGGACGGTTTCTTCGCGAGCTTCGGAAGGAACGTGCATAACGTTGTCGGCGAAAAGGAAAGCAAGGGCGAAGAAGAGAATCCCTATTTATAAGCTTTTTGTTAAGTTATAGAAAGTGTAAATTGTGGTATTTGTATACGTCCGGTTCCGCCCTCTCCATGCAGATGTGGGCTGCCACAGGTTTTCCGCTTATTCTGCGTTTCCATCACAGGAAAAACACATTTGTGTATTAATCACCACAAACTATTTAAACAAGGCATGCGCCATGTATAGTTAATAATGGTGTTAAATTATGAAATTGAAACAAGGGCCGGGAAAACAGGAATGCGCGCTCTCCGCGAGCACTTACAGGTATCTCATGACAATCGCGAGGAGAAGCGGCGCATCGGGCGTGCGCGCAAGGATTTTCATAAGGCACGGGGACGCGATTGCGCTGGTAAAAAGCCGCGGCGGGGGGAAATTCCATCTCCTCCCCTCCTGCGGAATACATCCCGAGGCGGACGGCGAGGAAATGGAGGAGGAAATCCGGAAGGCCGCGGCCAGGGCGGGGCTTGATGCGGTGCGCATAACCAGATATATGGGAAGCCGGAGCCACGGAGAAGAGCAGATCACGAAATGTTTCGATTTCGAGGCAATCGCGGACGGGCGGGGCGGGGATGTTTTCTGGGCAGGAAAAACCCAGCTTGCAACCCTTGAAATCCCGGAAGAGGAAAAGCGCGCAGTGGCAAGCTATTTCAGGAAAGGGCAATTTTGAAAATTTTGGCCCTGTCTCAAAAATAATCCGCTGCCGAACATTTCTTTTTTAAACCTTTCTTCTTATCATTTCTCTAAGCTTCTTGTAAAAGAGCGACCCGGCGCAGGAGTAGGGCTACGTGCTTTGCTCATTTTACGGGCAACGCTACGCAAACGGTGCAGTGGTATGGTAGACAAAAGAAAACCCAGACACGGGTCGATGGCTCACAGGCCAAGGAAACGGGCAAGCAATCAGAATGCCAGGACGCAGTGGCAGCCCGTAGGGGAGAAAAGGCTCCTGGGCTTCGCAGGATACAAGGCAGGCATGATGCACGTCTCGCACATAGACCAGACGGAATCGCCCTCGAAAGGGCAGGAGGTCGTAAGCGCGGTGACGGTGGTGGAAGTGCCCCCGATGGTCGTGTACGGCATCAGATGCTACGACGGCGTCAATTCAATCGGCGACATGCTCACCCATGACGAAAAGATACTCAAGGCGACGGGGATAAAAACCAAGAAGAAAAGCGGGATAAAGGAAGAGAGCGTAAGGGACGCCAGGCTCCTCGTTTTCGCGCAGCCGGAGAAAACCGGCTTCGGAAAAAAGCACATAGAGAGGATGGAGCTCGGATTCGGCGGAAAGGACGCGAAGGAAAAGCTGGAATACGCGAAATCAATGCTGGGAAAAGAGCTGAAGATCTCGGAGGTTTTCAAGCCCGGCGAATTCGTTGACATAATCGCGGTTACAAAGGGCAAGGGATGGCAGGGCACCGTCAAAAGGTTCGGCGTTTCCATCCAGAGGAGAAAAGCGACGGGAAAGAGAAGGCACGTGGGAACGCTCGGCCCGTTCCATCCCCCATACATCGCATACACCGTCCCCCGGGCGGGGCAGATGGGATACCACAAGAGGACCGAATTCAGCAAGGAGATACTTAAGATAGGCAGCAATGCCGACGAGATAAATCCGTCCAGCGGCTTTACGAGCTACGGTTTCGTGAAAAACGATTACGTCCTCATCCGCGGTTCCGTGCCCGGGCCGGTGAAGAGGATGCTGAAATTGCGCCTTGCGGTAAGGAAGCGCGGAGAGGCAAAGACGCCGCAGCTTATCTACGTGCCGGGCAGATCCAGGTGATCATGATGAAAGGAACTTTGTATTCGCTTGAAGGGAAAGCCGTGAAGCAGATCGAGCTTCCGCATTTTTTCGATGAGGAAAAAAGGTCCGACCTCGTGAAGCGCGCGGTGCTCAGCGATGAAAGCAAGGAGCGCCAGCCGAAGGGATGCTACCGCTTCGCCGGTTTGGAGACGTCCGCGACATACCGCGGAAGAAAGGAGGATTACGGGGCGATAAAGAACAAGGGAATAGCGCACAAGCCCCACGAAGTCCTTCCCAAAGGAAGATACGGAAAGGTGAAAAGGATCCCCGGCTCGGTGAAGGGAAGAAGGGCGCATCCGCCCAAGGCCGAGAGGAGGATAGCGGAAGAGATGAACAAAAGGGAATACGCGAAGGCATTGAAAAGCGCGCTCGCATTCGCCGCGGACAGGAAAACCGTGTGCGCAAGGATGAGCCATGAAATCGGAGCTTCGCTTCCGCTCGTGGTCGACAATTCGCTCGAGGGGCTCAAGAAAACGAAGGACGTGCTTGCAGTCATGAAGGCGCTGAACCTCCTGCCGCTACTGGAAAAGGCAAAGCGCAACGGCTCCAAGGCGCCGCTCATAATAATATCCGGGGAAGGTTCCGCAAAGGCGGGCTCCAACATCGCCGGCGTTGATGTCGTGGAGGCGAAGGCGCTCCAGGCGAGGCATCTCGCCCCGGGAACGCATCCCGGAAGGCTTGCGATTTTCACGGAAAAATCGCTTGAGGCGCTGAATGAAAGATTCAGGGGTGGAAAAAAATGATACTGATAGCTCCGATTAAAACCGAAAAATCGATAGGAAAGATAGAGGTCGAGAATTCGCTCCGCTTCGTTGTGGCGATGGGTGCCACGAAGAAGCAGATAGCCGAAGAGGTCGGGCGCCTCTTTTCGGTGAAGGTCCATTCCGTGAAAACGCTCATAACGCCAGAAGGCAGGAAGCATGCGATAGTGCGCCTTGCGAAGGGGTTCAAGGCAGACGACGTCGCTGCGAAGCTGAAGATGGTAGCATAACGGGTGCTCTAAAATGGGAAAGAGGATAAAAGCAAGAAAGAGGGGCGCGGCATCTCCGCGTTACAGGTCGCCGAAGAGCAGGTACAAGGTCGACCTGATGTACAGGAATTACGATGACATAGAAAAAACGGGCGTGCTCACCGCAAAGGTCAAAAGTTTCGTGGACGACCCGTCAAGAACCGCGCTGCTCATGCATGTCGAATACGACAATGGCGAGCGCGGATATCTCCTCGCCCCGGAAGGGATCGCCGTCGGCGATGAGCTGGACGTGGGCGTGCAGGGAAAGCTCAAGCTCGGAAGCGTGCTTCCGCTCTACCGCATTCCGGACGGAACATACATATTCAATATTGAAAGGGTGCAGGGGGATGGAGGCAAGATGGTGAAGGCCGCAGGCTCGTACGCCACCATCGTCTCGAAGGAAAAGAACATCGTTTTCGTCCGCCTGCCGAGCAAGCATACGGTTGCGCTGTCCGGCGAATGCAGGGCGCAGCTCGGCGTGATATGCGGAGGGGGAAGGCTTGACAAGCCGATGCTGAAGGCTGGCAACGCATACTACAAGTACACGGCGCAGAACAAGGTCTGGCCGATTCCGAGAGGAGTCCACATGGCCGCCTATTCCCATCCGCATGGAGGAAAGCAGCACCACGTAGGAAAGCCCACGACTGTTTCAAGGGGCGCTCCGCCGGGTGCGAAGGTCGGGCACATAGCCGCAAGGTCGACCGGAAGAAGGAAGGGGAAGAAGATGATACAGGCAAGCGACAACGCAGGAGGGAGAGCCTAATGGTCAGAAAAGACACGTGGAAAGGAGTGGAGGAGGAAAACATAACGTCCCTGAATCCAGAGGAGTTCCTGAAAAAGACGACTTCAAGGAGCAGGAGGACGCTGAAACGCCTGAAGCACAATCCGAGGCTCAAGCATTTCATAGAAGACGTCACCAGGATAAGAAAAACCAATCCGAAGAAGATGATAAAGACGCAGATACGCGATGCGGTCATACTGCCGGACTGGGTCGGCCTCAGCTTCGGGGTCCACAACGGAAAGGAGTACAAGCGCATCGACATAACGACGATGATGGTGGGAAGGCGCCTTGGGGAATTCGTCCACTGCACCGGAAGGGTATTGCACTCCGGTCCCGGTGTCGGAGCGACAAGGGGTTCCAAATTCGTACCGCTGAAGTGATTTTTATGAAAGGATATTCGGCTGAATTCGAAAGGGAAAACTTCGCAACCGCCAGAAGCGAGGACAACAACATCTCCTACAAGGACGCTTCCGAGGTTTGCGGAAGGATACGCGGGAAGCATGCGGAATGGGCAGTCGGCTTCCTCGAGCTTGCTTCCGAAGGAGAAATACCGGTGCTCTACAAGAGGCACTGCAAGAAGCTCGGCCACAGGCGCGAGCTGGGCGGACGGAAGGGAAGGTATCCGAAGAAGGCCGCAGGCGCGGTGCTGAAAACGCTGATGGGCGCGCTCGCGAACGGAAAGAGCCGGGGCATGGGCGAGAAATACCTCATCATGCATGCGGCTGCCAACAAGAAGAACACGTTCGGCCGCGTGGCTCCGAAGGGAAGATGGGCCCGCTCCGATTACGAAACATCGCGCATTGAAATCGTGCTCAAGCCGCTCGAAAGCATTCCTAAAGGCGTTGAAGTGCGTGCACCGCAGAAAAAGGAGGAGCACAAGCACGAAGTTCCGAAGAAAGAGGAAGCGAAGCACGAAACTCCAAAACAACACGAAGCGCACGCGCACGAACACGGAGCGCACGAAACGAAACACGAAACACCAAAACAACACGAAGCGCCTAAGCAGGAAGTCAAGCACGAGGCGCACGAAGTGAAGCATGAAGCACATGACACGCATGCGCACGAAGTACATCCTGCACACGAAGCCAAAGCGCACGAAACGCACGCACATGAACATGAAGCGCCGAAGCATGATGTTAAACCCGAATCCAAACGTGAGGTGAAGAAATAATGCTCTACGAAGAGAAGATTATCGAGGAACCGCTTAACAGATACAAGCTGATGAAGTTCCTGGAGAAAAGGCTCGATAGGGCCGGCCTGGCGAGCGTCGACATCCAGCGCACGCCCATAATGACGAGGATAACGCTCGAGGTCATGAACCCGGCGAGGATAATAGGCCGCAAGGGCAGGTTCATCAACGAGTTCACCGAAATCATAAAGCGGGAGTTCAAGATAGACAATCCGCAGATAAGCGTCATAGAAGTCAGGGAGCCGTACCTCGAGCCGAGGATGGTCGGAAAGAAGGCCACGAAGTACATCGAGACCGGAAAGAAGGTCCGTGCAGTCCTGCATTTCATGCTCAGGGAAATCATGCGCGCCGGAGCGATAGGCGCGGAAATAGTCGCTTCGGGAAAAATCGGAGCGAAGGGAGCGAGGGCGAAGCGCCTCAGGGTCTCGGCGGGATACATACCGAAGGCCGGCGAGCCGACGAGGCTGATAAAGGTCGCGCACATAACCGCGAACACGAAATCCGGAGTCATCGGCGTGCTCGTGAGGATAGCCCCGCCCGGAACGGTTTTCCCGGACAAGAAGGTGGCCGAGAAGATAGCGCTTCCGAAAGTCATAGAGACCGCAACCGAGATAGTCTACAGGGGCAGGGAAGAGGAGGGCGAAAAGAAAAAAGAGGAGAAGAAGCCCGTTCCCTTCAGGCCCGGCGGCCCAGGGGGAAGGAGGAGGTAGAGTTCCATGGCGGTCATAAAAAAGAACGAACTTAAGGAAATGTCGGCAAAAGCCGCACAGGCGAAGATAGCCGATCTCGAGAAGGCCATCCTGGAGCTTCATGGCGAAGGCAAGAGGGAGAAGGTGAAGCCGCTCAGGAGGACGATTGCGAAGCTTAAGACGCACATCGGCCAGGTCATGGCCAGCACGGGCGAAAAACCCAAGGTTTAAATATTTCCAACGGGAAACCGGATATATCATACAATAAAAATGGGTGAATGAAAAACAATGGGAGAAAGATGTCCTAAATGCGGAATGCCGAAGGACCTTTGCGTATGCGAGGTCCTCGAGAAGGAAGGAGCAACGAAAATCAGGATTTACACGACGAAGAAGAAATTCAGGAAGCTGGTGACCATCGTGGAAGGCATCGATGCCACGCAGCTGGACCAGACCGCCAAGAACCTGAAGCAGAAGCTTGCCTGCGGCGGAACGGCCAAGGAGGGCGTGATAATCCTCCAGGGAGACCACAAGAGAAAGGTGCCCGAGCTGCTGAAAGGCATGGGCTATCCGCCGGAAAGCATAGAAGTAAGCTGAAGCGCGTTCACATGCGGACGAAAAGCAACATCCTTTATTCTACTTTTATCGGTCTTGCCGTAGAGATAGCGAACAGCTCGCAGCGCAATCTTGTCGGCATGAAGGGAAGGGTAGTTGACGAAACCAAGAACCTTATTATAATAGAGAAGGAGGACGGGAAGGAGGCGAAGCTGCAGAAAGTCGCATGCGTTTTCCGTTTCACGCTCGATGACGGCAAAACAATCGACATCGAAGGCAAATCCATCGCCTTCAGGCCGCATGAAAGACCTAAAAAGGTATAAATCAAAAAAGATGCTGTTGGGCACTGAGATATATTCGTTCCCTGATTTCGAAAAAGTTTTCAAGTACCTGGAATACGTCGGCGGGTTCCAAATGCCGTTCTTTTCTTATTACATAACCATCTCTAAATGCCATTATCAAAATATTTGCTGCAATATCAAAAATACATGAACTGAATGCGCCTAACGAGCCATAGAGGCCGGTTGTGAACAGATTGATATCGTTGTCTTTCAAGTGCTGGAACAGGATGGTGTCCATTACATCTTTTTCGCCGAATGTGGCGTCGAAGTCGCATAAGCCTATCCTTGCGTCTGCGCATATTATCTCGTTTCCATACCATGCATTCCCGACGCCCCTTACGTACCCGGCGCGATGCATCTCCCCATACAGGGCGCCGATGTTGTGAAAAACAGTTTTTAGCATGTTCATCTCAGGAGAAACCGCCAATCTCTTAATGGTTTTTGATATGTTCAGGTTTTCGAACAACACCGCTTCGTTGTCAATATCAATATCCATCCTCTTGTTCTTTATCATGTTCCTAAAAAAAGAAAGCAGCGTCATTATCGTAAGTTCATCGCATCTGAAATCCGAAGAAATATCGCTTATAAGCATGCCATACTCATTTTGGTATCCAAGTTCCAATCGATAAAGAGAAACTGGTTTTTGCGGAATCAGAAATCCCTTTCTTTCCAATTCCCTGCATATTCTGATTTCACGCATCGCATCATCTAGGGGATACAACCCCGCATGCTCAAAATACGTGGCTTCGTATGCAGTTTTGCCATTAAAATGAAGGTCGCCATCCAGGAAATATTCCTTGATGAAACCCCGGTACTTGTAGCCGTTTCTTTTTAGTTTTAATACCCGGCTGTCCGTCTGCGTTAATGAGCTTCCCGCACCGCAACTTAATCCTTCAACCGGCCCATCCTTAGATTTGAGGAGTACAAAGTCATCAAGCCGTTCTCCTTCCAGCAGCGTGAACCGGAACGGTACTTTTTTCAGCCATACTGCTCTTCTTAGGCTGATGCTTAGCTTCTGGGTCGGATTATCGTTGGTGTCTGTCCAAGAAGAGTGAAATCCCAGGTTTTTTTTCGGTTTTTTGAAATATGCGCTATCCATCTCCATGCCTCATGTGTTTGAGTATCTTCGGTCCTCCGCTGCATGAATTGCTTTTTGGGCAGGCGCCGCATTCATCGAATACGCCCTTCTTTTTCAGGTGTTTGAACCTTTGTAAGAAGCCCCTATACGCCTCCTTAATGCTGTCAGTTTCCTTCAGGCCGAAATTATGGAGTTCGCTTAATGGGAAACATTTCCACACTTTGAGGTCCGGCCCTATATCAAGAAAAGGAGGACATTCAAACTGAATATGATGCCTTTTGCTTTTGCTGAAGAATTCTGTCTGTTCATCCGAAAAGGCGCATGCGGGAACTTCCAAATCAAGCCAAGTCGCTATCCCGTTATCGTCGCATTTTTTAATGAATGAAAATATCCTTTCGCCTATCTTTCTTAATTCCTGCTGGTTTTCGTAATACATGAAAACGTTGTTTGCATTTGCAGCAGGCTCCGCAAGGGTCCATCTTATCTCGAATCCCAGCTTCCTTGCCAACTCGAGGTGGAACGCATAATCGAATTCAAGCGAATAAATAACCAGGCCAAGGGCCACTTCGCTGCCTTTAAGGGAATCAAGCGTATCCTTTAACTGTTTTAACCGTTCATCCCCGTAAAATGCGGCAGGGTGAAGGGTGACTTCAAACTGGATGTTTTTCTTATATCGTTCCATTCTCTTAATCGTTTCTTCCTTCCATACGGCGTTTGTGCTGAAGCCAACATTTATCCCATTGGTATGGAGCAGTTCTATGAAGTTAAATACGTTTGGGTGTATGGACGGTTCTCCGCCTATGAGATTTACATGGGGGAGGCCATCTTTTTTCAAGAGTTCGACTACATAAGAGAAGTCATCATCGTCTATCTTTTTCTTGCCGGATATCTTTTCTATATTATCTATCGCAAAGCAAAACGGGCATCTGAGATTGCAAGTGGTATTCAAAAGAATATTTACATCTAACACGTAATCTTCCAGACTTTTAATCATATTATTATCTTAAATACAACAGTTTTAAAGGACTCTGGTTCCGCATTATAAATATTGCGAACTTTATTATCCTCATGCTTTCAGTCACTTTTCTCGGCACCAGCGGCTCGATTCCGACCGTAGAGCGGAGCATGCCCGCGATTGCATTGAAGTACGACAGGGAGCTTCTGCTCTGGGATTGCGGCGAATGCACGCAGCGCCAGATGATGAAATACAAAGTAGGCTATGGGAGCATAGACGCCGTCTTCATCTCCCATCCCCACCTTGACCATTACTTAGGCATATTCGGGCTGATGGAGACGCTTAAGCTCTCTGCGACGTATCACAGGAAAATAAAATTGTACGCGGCAGAGGACCTTGCGGAATCCGTGCGCGAGAAATACGATTTCGTTGAGGCAATCGCATTGAAAAAAGGCACGGCATACAAGGGCGCCGGCTTCACGGTCGAGGCG
>JACCLJ010000060.1 GCA_013425425.1 Microcaldota archaeon | reverse complement strand
GGTAAAGCGGGTCGGCGGCATAGATTACATCTCGCCTGCCATAACCGGAAGAACGACCGTGAAGTACAAGAAAGACGAGATAACCTCAAGCATAATGGGGATAGAGCCGGACGTTTTCACCAATATCGCAGGCACCCTTGAAATCGAGGACGGGCGGTTCCTAGCCGGCACCGACAGGAAATCCGTAGTCATCGGAGGCAACATCGCAAAGGAGCGCTTCGATGAGGATGTGGGCGTTTCTTCCGTCCTATACATTTCCGGCGAGCGCTACACGGTCGTCGGCGTGCTGAAGAAGACCGGGACTTCGTTCACCAATTTTGACGATGTCATCTTTATGCCGTTTGATGAAGCGCAGAGCATGTTTTCAGGCACGATGGCAAAGGACGAGATAACCGCCATAAGGCTTACCGTAAAGGAAGGGGAGGATGCGGATGCGATTGCGGACGAGATAAACGTCATCCTTCTCGCGGCGCATCATGTCACCGAGGATGAAAAGGATTTCAGCGTTATCACGGCCACGTTCATAAATGAACGGCTGAACGAGGTGACCGGCATACTGTCAATTTTCATGGGCGCGATAGCGGGCATCTCCCTCATAGTCGGGGGCGTGGGCATCTCGAACACGATGTTCATGGCAGTTCTCGAGCGGACGCGTGAAATAGGCGTATTGAAAGCCATCGGCGCAACCGAATGGGAGATCCAGACGCTTTTCCTGGTCGAAAGCAGCCTTATAGGATTTTTGGGCGGGTTCGCCGGCCTTTGCGTTGCGTTCGTCCTGATACTGCTGATAAGCTCGCTTGCGGGCATTCCCGCGGTTTTCATCCCGTGGGTTGCGGTCGGCGCCCTCCTTTTCTCCGCGGCCGTCGGCATAGCCGCCGGGGTTTTTCCTGCCCGGCAGGCGTCAAGGCTTGATGCCATTGAAGCGCTGAGGTATGAATGATGGACCTGATCGACGCGTTCGCATATTCCGTAAGAAGCCTCAGGACATCCAGCCTCCGCTCCCTGCTCACCATAATAGGCGTCGTCATCGGCGTAGTATCGCTTGTCGTGATAACTTCCGTGAGCGAGGGGGTGCAAAGAGACATCATGATCCAGATGGAGGCTTTCGGCCCGAACATGATAATCGTCGTCCCGATAAGCCTTGATGAAGGCAGCGTCTCAAGCTTCAGCGGCGCTGCAACCGCTGCCACGGGAAAGCTCTACGAGCGCGACGCGGAGGCGATAGCGGGCATACCGGGCGTAAACTCGGTGGGCCGCGCCAATTACGGAAGGACTTCGCTGGTTTTCAGGGACAAGGAAGTCGTCGCCCCGATTTACGCAGTGGACCGGGAATATTACGACCAGTATTCCGATTACTTCAAAATTGGAGAAGGGAGGATATTCAATAACGGCGAGCATCACGTGGTCGTCCTGGGCAACGATGCGGCAAACAAGATGTTCGGCAAGAGAAAGGTGGATGCGGGAAACATGCTAAAGATAAATGGTATCGATTACCGCGTAATCGGAGTTCTTGAGCGTATAGGCACCTCGCTTTCGGAGCAGGACGACAACAGCATATTTGTTCCGTACGACGATGGAAACGAGCTTTTCGGAAGCCAGATGGCGAAGAACGAGGTGTTTATGCTGTCCATCAAGGCAGACGAGGGCGCAGACGTCCAGGAGATAAAGGACGCGATAGAAACAAAGCTCATCGCCTACCACAAGGTGACTCCGGACGAGATGGATTTCAGCGTCATAACCTCCGATTACATACAGGAGACGGTTGGCACCGTCCTGACCATGCTTACCGCTTTCCTCCTGGCGATAACGCTTATCGCATCGGTCGTCGGGGCGCTGGGAGTAGCCAACACCATGTTCATGGCAGTGCTCGAGCGGACGCGTGAAATAGGCGTTTTGAAGGCGGTAGGGGCGACAGAGCACGACATAACGACGCTATTCATCATAGAGAGCGCGATAATCGGGATAATAGGGGGCATACTCGGCCTGCTAATCGCCGTCGCCATACTCCAGGTTGCAGGGCTTTTCGCGGTCCCCTTCTGGCTACGGCTCAGGATAATTGCGCTTGCATTCGTATTTTCAAGCATGATAGGAATAATCGCCGGTTTCATACCCGCAAGGCAGGCGGCAAGGCTTGACCCTGTCGAGGCGCTTAGGGGCTGAGCCGGCAAGCGAATTAAAACCTTCCATCCATTATCTCCTCATGAAGCTCAGCCTTTTCATAAAAAAATCTGTGCACGAGAGCGCCGCCCATTACTACGAGCTTGCGAAAGTGGCGAGGAAAAAGGCGGAAGGGGCGGAAAGGGCGATAGTGGAAACGAAAAAGGAGATAACGAAAGCGAAGGAAAAGAAAAAAGAAACCAAGGCAGTCCGTGTCAAGCGCGAGAAGGAATGGTTCGAGAAATTCCATTGGTTTTATACTTCAGAAGGCAAGCTTGCAATCGGCGGAAAAAATGCGCAGGAGAACGACATCGTTTTCAAGAAGCACATGGAAGATAGCGATTTGTTTTTCCATGCGGACATACAGGGGGCATCCGCTGTAATACTGAAAGATGGAATGAAAGCAAGCGAAGAGGAGCTTTTGGAAGCCGCACAATTCGCCGCGAGTTTCTCAAACGCATGGAAGAACGGAAATGCAAGCGTTGACGTCTATGCCGTGCGGAAGGGCCAGCTTTCAAAGGCAGCCACGGGCGGTTTCATACCCACCGGCGCGTTTGCCATAAGCGGAGAGCGGAAATGGTTCAGGAAAACCGGGCTCGGCGTAAGATTGGGAATCGGGGAACGCGGCGCAGAAATAATCCCGGACTGCTCCAAACGGAAGCTGAAAAATGAAATCATCATGGTGCCAACTACGGGCGGAAAGGAAAAGGGAGAGCTCGTGAAGCTGATTGCGAAAAAACTGAGCAGGGACGTGAACGAAATCCTGGGCATCATGCCGAGCGGGAAGAGCAAGATAATTGAGAAGTAAAAAAAAGAAGAAAAAGAAAAAACTACTGCGGCATCGTAAACGTGGCTACAGTCCAGTCGTTCGTCGCATCATCCATGTTCGCCTGCTCTGCCGTGAAAGTATGCGTGTATGCCTGCTGAGCTCCCTCATTCAGCGAAATCCTGACCGTTACCGGCACTTCGGAAGTCACTCCATGGGTGCTGTAGTATCTTACTTTCACCGTGTACTCGCCCGGAACCGCATGCTCCATGGTGAATGTTTCAGGCCCATATCCATCCCGGTCATCCAGGTCAAGGTTCCCTCCCGGTATGCCAGCCAGATACGAATAGTACGCATGGTTGCCGCTCGGGTCATAGATATGCAGGTCAACGTCGTTTCCATCCGTTTCCCACGTGAGCGTTACCGTAATATCCCTCGGCGGGATATCAGCATTCACACCGAATGTGGGGCTTGTGCTTACAACGTTGCCGCTGTCGTCCTCCACAATGACCGTAAGCTGGTTGCTTCCGCTGTCGAGGACAAGGTCGCCGGAATAAGTCCACTCTCCAGGCGCACAGTCCGTTTCATAGCACTGGGTTGGCGTCACCTGCTGGCGGTTTCCGTTATGGTCTATATAGACCCTGCCGCCGAATTCCGTGGCATCCGCGCCGGCGGGATTCATAATCCTTCCCGATACGGTTTGCACCCTTTCGGTGGTTATTCCGCCGTCGGCAGTTACTCCGCCGGATCTGTCCGTGAGGCCCCCTATCGTTGCGCCTCCGCCACCCAGCCAGTCAGACATGTTGCAGCAGCTTCCAAAAAGCGTCGTTAACAATAATACCGAAGCGATTGTGTTTATCTCCATAATACGCACCGTTCTTTCTTTGAAAAATAAGAATATAATCATATGGTTTGGATGCGTCCGGTTTTCCGGAACCCGAAACCATAAACCATATGGAATAAATGAGCCCGCGCGGGATCGAACCGCGAGTCTCTACCATTCTAAGGCATTCCTGCCATGTCAAGGTAGCGTCTTAACCATAATCGGCTTTGTAAGCTTTCGACTACGGGCTCATAACGAGTTTTATTATAATGAAAAGAAAAATTTAAGAACTGTCAGAAAACGCGGACCTTGCCGAAAACTATCTGGTTTGTCATTTCCGTTATCTCTTCCAGATGCCGGTCCACGCCATGGGCAACCTTGTCCTTCAGCTTGTCGAACTGCCCCTTCTCTTTCGTTAGCACCGAAACGGATGCAACCTTCGGCTGGTCTATGGGCTTTCCTATTTCAGAAAGCAGGGTTATGGTTATGTCCTCTATCTCCTCGTGCTCCTCAGCAATCTCCCTCGACATCACGGTTGCGAGTACGGAATATATCTTTCCTACGTGATTAACCGGATTCTTTCCCGCAGCAGCCTCAAGCGACATCCCGCGGAAAGGCGTTATCAGGCCGTTGACGCGGTTGCCCCTGCCGACCGAGCCGTCATCGCCCATCTCCGCGCTTGTTCCGCTCAGCGTGATGTAAACCGATTTTTTTTCTATGTCATCGGCAGTGTTCACCGATACTTCAACTTCCTTTTCGGTTATCTTTTCCGCAATACCGATTATGCTTTCGGTAACCTTCTCCTTGTGCTCCGCATAAGCGTCAATGTCCTCCAGGTATTTCGAGACGAATGCGATTGAAACGGTAAGCTTTATGCCGTTGCCCTGCCGCAGCCCCATGACCTTTATGTCCTCGCCCACGGAAGGATGCGAGATTTTGTAATCGGCGGAATTGAGATAATTTTCTACTGCAAGGACGAGCCTTTCAAGGTCGTCCAGCGGCGCAAACCCGGTGCCGAAGCTCGTGTCGTTTGCAACCGGCATTTTCCCGCTTCTTGAAAAGAGCGATGCGAGTTCGGCAGAGCCCGCCGAAATCCTGGATTCTATCTCCACATCAGAATCCACGTCAAGATGCCTTACGGTATCCTTCAGATATCTCTTTGCGGTATCGATGGCGATATGCTGGACCGGTATCTTCCTGCCCTCTGCCTCTGCGGTCGCCCTTCCGCTGAGAAGGACGTAAATCGGCTTGGTGAAAAGCCCGCCGCCGAATTCGACTTCGGTCGCCCCGCCGCATATCTGCCCCTTGTCAACATTGTGGTGCAGTATCCTCCCGAATTCATTAAGGTATTCCCTGCTGAGCTCCCGGCTTATCTCCTCCATAACCCCATCTATGAGGGAATCTGGATGCCCGATTCCTTTCCGCTCCACAAGCTCTACGTCGCGCTTGAACGGCGGAAACTGCATTTCCCTTTCGACTACTATATTTCTCTTGGGCATGGCACCAACGCTATCTATTCATCAGTAAATTTTATAACCGCACCCAGCAGTGCAAGAGCGAGAATGAATGCAGGAACGCAGGTTTCGCCGCCCGCACCTGCGCTGCCTTCTTCTCGCATTACCAGAACGGCTGTTTTTTTATCCGATGCGTCATTTGCGTAAGCTGCCATCGGAAGGGTGTATGCATATCCTTCGCTGAACCTTGTGGGGTCGAGCGGGTGGTTTTTATTGACGCTTTGATGCGGTGAAATGAGGAGCAGTTCGCTTGTCGGGCTTCCATATCCCTCGGGCGGATAAAAGGAATACAGCGCAAAAACATAATCGGCCCTGCCGTTTCTGGTTTCCGTAGTCGCGGTATACGTCCTGTTCTCAAACGAGATGGTTACGGATAGCCCTTTCGGGTCGCTTCTTTCTGAAATAAGCGTTATTTTGGTCGGAAGCCTCTCGAGCGTTGCCGAATCGCTGTTTGCAACAAGCCTGTCGAAATCTGTTTCCTGGTCGTATCCGTAGGAAACCATCACATGGCTGCTGTCCAATACGCCGGCCTCGTTGAATGTCGGGTCGAGCGGAAGCCAGCCATAATCAGGTACATACGCCTCAATCCATGCATGCGGCTGCCAGTCATCCGCCACCACGTATCCATTAACATATCTCGTTTTTATTCCAAGGGAATTAACCATCGATATGAGAAGATGGGAATATTCCACGCAGACGCCGCGCCGTTCCACATAAACCATTTTCGCATCCGTTTTCTCTTCAAAATAGGAAATGTCGTATTCGATGTTATCATGGACCCATGCAGCGGTGTTTCTAAGCGTGCCAAGCGTGGAACCCGGCTCGGCAAGTTCATCTGCCTTCGCCGCTATATCAGCATTCCATTCGATAAGCGGCGTGGAGGTGATATTCTGCCTAACAATAGGCGGGTCTTCCATAAGCGCGGTATCATAATCCGTTTCAACAATAACCGACGCCTTCAATTCAAGCGTCCCGTTCCGGACCGGTCCGCTGTACAGGGCATGTATCTCGCCATCCTCACCCGCCGTAATCCGCATCTGTGGCTCCGTAATCACAGACAGCACCTTCTGGTTGGAGCTGTTCACCGCGATTATGCCGTCGAAATCGATGCTGCAGCCGCTCTGCGGGCAGCCTATTATCCATGTCCTGTTTATTTCGACCATGGAAGAGCCGAAAGTATTTGACGCGTATGATGCCGCCAATATG
>JACCLJ010000057.1 GCA_013425425.1 Microcaldota archaeon | reverse complement strand
CGGCCTTGTCAACGCAGGGATATTCCTCCATGACGAAAGTGTTTATCATTTGCTGAAAGCCGAGTTTCTCTAGGTTATGAAACAGAGTTGCTGCAAGGAAGGAGCAGTAAGGGGCTCCATTTGGGTTGGTTATCGTAACCGCAACAGCAGAAAAAAGAGGTTCATTGCTGAAAGTATCGGCTATGTTCGCATAGGCGATGGTTCTCTTGCCATGGCTAGGGATTTCTTCGAAAGGGTGATCCGGAAATTTTCTTTTAAGCGCTACCCCCGCTACGTTTTGCGCAAAACTTTCAAATGTCACTATCAGTTTTTCCGTTCCCCCCCTTATTTGTCTGCGAACCGCCCCCAGTTCCTTATTTATTTCTTTCGGAGTTTTGCTGAAATCCCTTGCAAAGAAGTATAATGGCATGCAATCCATGCCGGAAGTCCGCAATAGAACGGATATTTCTTCCGGAAGCCGGAATTCTTCCTTGAAACGCCGCTCTTCTGCATTGCATGAAAATGTGCCTGGAACGATATCGTTGGGCAGCAACAGCAGAGCAGGCGGTTCAATGCCTTGTTGGGCGCATTTTTGATGCACCCTTGCACAAAGCTCGATAGTCAAGAACATGTCCTCGCCGAGCAGCCTTGGGTCGCCTGTTGTTATGTTCGGTCCTTCTTTCACGGCATAATTGCCAGTGAGCATAATCGTTCTTTTGCCGCTGCAGCTATTTACGATGCTTTCAAGCAGGGCAGCTTCGCTGGCGAAGCCCTTGGGGGTTATGCGCATATTTTTTATCTTTGCAATCAATTCCGATTTTTGTGCCATCCGCCCACCAGTATAACATATTTTTTAATTACTTGACACATATGTATTATATTAAATAATCTATAAAATTTTGCACAAAAAATGGATAAATTTAAATAAATTTTCATGTAAAGGGCAATTATGAAAGAAAGGCTAGACAAAATAGACAGACGGCTCCTTTACGAGCTTGACTGGAATGCGCGGCAGGCCGAAACTGAGCTTGCCAAGAAAATCGGACGCTCGCGGGAAACCGTCCGTTATAGGATTGCCCAGCTTGAGAAAAACGGCGTAATATCGGGCTATACGACATGGATCGACGTCGCAAGGCTCGGCTACAACGTGTATAAGATATACCTGAAAATCGGCGGGACTGAGGAAGAGCGTGAGGAGTTCTTTACTGCGATGAAGGGGAGGGCAGACCTTTTCTGGCTTGGAATTGCAGATGGGGCCTGGGACGTTGGTTTGACGTTCTTTGCAAAATCAAACGAGGATTTCTTCGAGCGCAAAAACGAGATATTCGCAAAGTACAGCCCGATTATACTTCAGAAGTTTACCGGGGCGATGGTTGAGGTCTATGTATATCCGAAGAAATTCCTTTATCAGGCAGAGGAGGAACGGATACCGTTTTTCGGTAAAGTGGAGGACAACAGGCTGGATGATGTGGACCGAAAAATCCTCTCCGAACTGTTCCGTAATTCACGAGTAAAGCTCGTAGAGCTTGCCGCAAAGGCAGGAGTAAGCGTTGACATAGCTAGGGGCAGGATGAAAAGCATGAAAGAGAAGGGGATAATAGTCGGCTACAGGGCGCAGGTCGACTACCAGAAGCTCGGCATGGAATTCTACAAATCATTCCTCTACTTCGATTCGTTCTCAAAAGAGGATGAAAGGAAGCTATTCGAGATTGCGAAGCAGGACCAGAACATCTTGCACCTCATCAAGCTTATCTCACCATGGGACATAGAGCTTGAAATAATGGTGGAGAACTATCAAGATTACAATAAGATAATACGGCACCTGAAGGCGGAATTCCCGAACCTACGAAACGTCGAAAGCGCAACGATGTCAGGCGATTTCGTTTTCCCTGCAAAGGAAACGATAATGAAACTTTGAAGCAAAATGATAGTTATATAAACTTATATATTATATAAATATATAGGTGATAAGAATGAGGCAGCACGCAAATGCAGTCCAGGAAGTATTGCATTATCCAAGGCTAGACACGGTGATAATGGTCGAAGAGGCAATAAAAGAAGCAAAGGAATATCAGAATAAAGCCCAGTTGCTCAGAGGTCTTCCCAAGAAAATCATGTACCAGACTTTCCTGCTGATATTGGATTATCTGGAAAGGTCAAACAAGATACACATAGATAAAATTGATGGAAAAATAGTCTGGATATGGAATCCGAGGGGCGTCGAACAAGTCCTGAAAAAAAATCTGGTGATTAGATGAAAACCAGTAAGGATATACTCGTCGGCTTTGCAGATGAGAAACTGAAAATAGCTTTTGAAGAACTGAAAAGGGGTAAGGGAGCAGAGCCACACTTATATGAGTTTCTCGACAGAGCATTTGACGATTTGAAGAAGGACCCGTTTTGCGGCATTAAAATTCCGAAAAAGTTTTGGCCGAAGGATTACATCGTAAAATATGAAATCGATAACTTATGGAAGTATGACCTTCCTGACGGATGGAGACTGATTTATACGATCCGGGCAAACCAGGTCACGATTTTGAGCGTCGTATTGGAGTGGTTCGACCATAAAGAGTACGAACGCAGATTTGGGTATTAACGGGGCGAATGCAGACGAGAGTCATCGCACTACAGTTCCGCCGTGTTTTTTGCCTTCTATAGCTTCAGCGATGTCTTTCATGTTCCTGCATGAAACGAAGTGCGTTTCTATTTTTGAGCGCGCGATTAACTTGCATGCCAGCATGTCGAAGACGAAATGCGTGCCCGCCGTTCTCTTGTCGCTTTCCGCTGCCAGCGCTATGAGCTGGTCGTAGCTGAGCGTGGCGAATTTCTTCGCATTCGGGTTCTTCCTCGGGTCGCTGTCGAATATGCCCTCGACGTTGCTTATGTTCACGAGCCTCTTTGCTCCGATTGCCTCTGCAAGCAATGCGGAATCCGAATCCGTGGTTATCCCGGGAATCGTCCCGCCCATTACAACGGCCTTATGCCCATCGAACGCAGTCCTTGCTTGTTCGAATGTCGCGGGCACGTTCGGATGCGCGGCGCCTCCAAGCGCGGCGATTACTATATGCGCATTCTGTTTTGTTGAAACGATTGCGATGGAATCCGCATCGTATTCGCCCGCGCCGAGCTCCCTTGCGGCGTTCGCATATGCGCGCGCAATGCTTCCACCGCCCGTGACTATCCCGAACTCGTGCTTGCTTTCCTTAAGCATTTTCGCCATTTTCCTGAGAAATTCGATATCCGGCTTTCCTTCCGGGTTTATGGAGCTTCCTCCGATTGAAAGAACGACGCGCATGATTTCACCGAAAGGCTATGGGAAGGGCAAATTTAAAAATTTGGACTTTGAGATTTAACCATGGCACTTGAACTAGGCATGAAGGAAATAGAAAAAACCCTGATGGAAAAGGAGAACCAGATGGACAACGTCCTTGCGAAGAGCAGGACCGTGGTGCGCTCATGCTCGAATGCAATAAAGGCGATACACGCGAAGGACATGAAGGAGGCGAAGAAGCAGCTTGCGGAAGCCGAAAAAGGCATTGCCGGGATAGCGAAATACTCGGATGAATTCCCCGCCCAGCTTAATCACATCCTCCAGGAGTATGCGGAAGCGAGGATAGTTTTTTCCGCGGTTGAAAGCGGGAAGATCCTGTCCTTCAAAGAGATGAAAATGGGCGAGATACCTTACCTGAACGGCCTTCTTGACGCCACGGGCGAGCTGAAAAGGGAGATGTACGAGGCGCTCAGGCACGGAAAAAAGAAGGACGCGGAAAAATACTTCGGGATGATGGAAATGATATACGACGAGCTTCTCCCGCTGCGTTTCTCAAATGCCGTCCTTCCGGAATTCAGGAGAAAGCAGGATGTCGCAAGAATCCAGATAGAGCAGGCGAGGGGAGAGCTGCTGTAGGATGAACGCGCGGATCCGCATTTTCGTTTACGGGGATGTCCAGGGCGTTTTCTTCCGTTCGAATTCCGTAAGCGAGGCCAACGGGCTTGGGCTTTCCGGCTGGGTGAGAAACAGGAGCGACGGAAGCGTCGAGATTGTTGCAGAAGGGGAAAAGGAAAAATTGGAGGAACTGCTTTCATGGTGCAGGAAGGGCCCGGGGGCTGCGCGTGTAGATGAAGTAAAATACGGGTGGGAAAAACCTGCCGGTGAATTCAGCGGTTTCTCGGCAAGGCCCACGGTTTAAACATGCCTTTCGTTTTTGACGATGCTTGTCCTTGTTCTCGGGTCAGAGCAGCTCCTTCCGAGTTTTATCTTGCTTATCCGCTTCAGGACATCCTCGAATTCCCCTATCTCCATCTCTTCGCCGAAGGTCTTCCTCGCGTCGTCGCCGATGTCTATAAGGCCGTTTTTCTGAAATCCGGTCGGCCTGCCCCCCATGTCCGTATTCGAGAGTATCGCGTATACGACTGCGGCGACCTTGTCCGCGGTTCCCTTTGGCAGCGTTATGGCACTCTCCCTGCCGGCCACGAAATGCTTATGGGCGGCCGCAACGGATTTTCTTGCAGCCTCCATTTCGTCCTCGCTAAACCCGCTTTTCCTGAGCCAGAGGATGGCATCCTCGTTAAAATTCGCTTCCATGATTTTATGATGCTGCAAAGCGTTTATAAAATATTCCTGAGATAAAAAAATCGGTGAAAGGATGGCCCGCGAAAACGTTCTCAAGAAAAAAGAGGAAGAGGAAAAGACCGACTTCAACAAGGTCCTTGATGAGATATACAGCAGGGCAAGCAAACTCATAAAGGAAGGGAAGACGACCAAGCCGGGCTACCTTGCGGAACTCACCAACATCGCCATCGCCAAAAAGACCCCGGTTAAAACGGGAGGGGAGGTTTCCTTTGCCAGCATAGTGAAAAAGGAAGTCCCGACAAAGAGGGAGGATGCGATAACCTCTGCGATGAACCTCGGCTCGATTCTGGAGGACGCAGCGACAAAGGGCACGGCTCCGAACATGAAGAGATGGGTGAAGGAGGGGAAGTAAATGATTGAAGAGCTTGGCGCTGGCATAAAGGCGAAAATAGTAGACAGATGGAAGCTGATGAGCGAAACCGATAAAGCGCATTTCATAAACCAGGTCGCACTCGCCCTCAGCGTCTGGGGAAGCGATGACAAGGGACGGGAACTTGTCGTGGAAGTCCTGCAGTACATGAGCCAGAACGGAACATCGACGCTTGCTGATTTCGGCATTTACGTTGAGAAGCTTCTTGAATCGAAATCCGGCTCGGGCAGGATCGCGAAGATAAAAAGGGCAAGCCTCATTTTGGATGGCTATAGGATAAAGCACTCCCTGCCCTCCGAGCCCCACAGGGAAATTCCGATGTAAAAGTGAATTCTGATGACGACCTTATGCAAATTCTGCAATAGTGCAAACAGGAACAGTTTTACTGAAGGGGATTGTTTCCTTTGCGAAGGCAAATTCGGAAAGATGGATTCGCTCATTGAAAAGGCCGCGGAAAAAATCGCACCGGATTCCTCGTTCTCCATATCCACCGTTATTCCTAAAAAATGGCTTGAGCGCGAGGAACGGCTGTGGGATTCCCGCCTCGAAGGATGCGAGAGCATAAAGACATATGCGAACCGCCACGCGGGCAGGGCGCTCGGCAAAAAAACAGGCGCAAGGCCGGACACGGACGGGGATGTCAGGATTGTTTTCGACATCGAAAAGGGCGAAGTGACGGCAGAGCCCAACGACCTTTTCATTTTCGGAAGGTACGAGAAGCTCGTTGCAGGCATATCGCAGTCGAGATGGAAATGCACCGAATGCAACGGCAAAGGATGCAAAAAGTGCGAAGGGAAGGGCAAGATGTATGAATCGGTGGAGGAGAAAATCGGCGAAGTGATGAAAGGGGAGACTGGGGCCGGGGATTACAGCATGCATGCATCCGGGCGGGAGGATATAGACGTCGTCACTACTGCGGGAAGGCCGTTCGTGATGCAGATGGCTGCAGCAAAGAGCAGGAAGCCGGACCTCGGAAAAATAGCGAAGGGGATAGCGGAGGGAAAGGAGGTTGCCGTAAGCGATTTGAAAATCGTGAAGCGCGGCGCCGTCGAGCTTGTGGCTGCATCGCATTTCGACAAGGAATATGAAGCCGAAGTGGAATTCGAAAAGGAACCCGGCAAAGAGCAGGTTGATGCCATCCTTTCGCTTGGGGGGAAAACTATAGAGCAGCTGACGCCCGAGCGCGTTGCGCATAGGAGGGCAATACTTACGAGAAGAAGAAAGATACTCAGGATAAAACTGATTTCAAGTAAGGGGAAGAAGGCGGCATTCAGGATAGAAACGGAAGCCGGAACATACATCAAGGAGCTCATCACCGGCGACAACGAAAGGACGCGGCCCAGTTTTTCGTCTATTCTCGGCATGAAGGCCGGCTGCGTCTCGCTGAAGGTCGTGAAAATAGAGGATGGATTCCTGAGAGAGACGATGGAATAAAAAGAAAAAAAAATGGACTCAGGGGGATAAACGCCTCTGGCGTTCAATTCTGAACGCAGTTCAGAGGTTTCGCACCCCCGGCCTCGCGAATGCGAATCGCGCGCTCTACTGCTGCTCATCTACCGGAAACCGGCAGATTCTGAGCTATGAGCCCGAACTAAGATGTATTCTTGGAATTTATGCAGGAGTTTTATAAAGGTTAATGGTTTAAGTCCTATACATGAAACATCTGTTTACAACATCATTATTATTCATTTTTCTCGTGCAATTCGCCGCAGCAGCAGAGGCGGACTGCAGGGGCTACACCGATTCCTTCGATGTCCGCGTGCTCGACGCCAAGTTGCGGCCGGTGGACGGCGCGCTTGTGCAGGTTAAATTCGACAGGGGGGCATCGTTCGGAGAACAATATTTCACAACCGAGCCGATGCCGACTGATGAGAACGGCACAAGGCATTACACCCTTGCGAACCAGGGGACGGAAACGAGAAAGATAGACTGCACGATATGGATAAATACGAGCATAGGGACGGCAAAGGCGACGCAGACCATCGAAGCGGATGCGCACGGGTCGCCGGTTGATTTGGCTCTGAACGTTTATCCGATCAGGATGCAGGTCAACGACCAGCACGGGAGGCCGCTTGCGAATGCGACCGCAACGGTAGCAGACGCAACCAAGATTACCGATGAGTATGGGAGGGTGGATTTCTTTGCGCCTCCGGGGCTTGTCGGCTATCTCGTATCATACTACAAAGGAAAACAAGGCGGAAACATACTCGTGACCAACGACACGGAATACGAGGTGGTGCTGCAGAAGCATTCCATAAGCATCGACGCCGTGGACGACCAGGGCCTGCCCGTTGACGCGACGCTTACGATATTCGGGCAGACGCTGACCATGGCGGGCGGGCATTACGAAACGGGCGACGTCTTTGGCGACACTGTTGTCGCAAATCTAAGTTACATGGGCATAGACCAGGAAATCACCATGTTCCCTGCGATGGAAAACGAGAGCATTGTCGCCTTCGATACCCATCCGCCCACGATAGAAAGCCTGAGCACGACAACCATCGGCAAAAGGCCGAGGCTTACCATAAGCGTGGCGGATAATGGGGAATACGCAAGCGGGATAGATGTTAATTCGATAAGGATAAGCTATAGGATCCTGCCAGCCGACGGCATTCCGCAGTGGACGAGTGCAACGACATTCGTTGCCGGAGTGGACAGCTTCGTCAGCGATTTCCCCGAGATGGAAGCGGGAAAGATAATAGAGTTCAAAATAGAGGTCCGGGACAGCACCGGCAACATTGTGACGCGCACCGGCAAATTCGTAACAGAGGAAGAGGGGGATGGCGGTGAAACCCCACCGCCGGCTGGGGAAATAGATCAGCAAATACCACTTTTTTACATAGCAATTGGAGTAATACTTATAATTGTTGTGTTTTATATTGTGAAACACATAAGAAGCCCGGATGGGAGTGAGGTGAAGAAACAGAATATTTAAAAACCATACGTTATATAGAATAATACACAGAAGTGCATAAAATATAATAATCGAAATAAAGTATGAAGGTGATTCAAGATGCCTCGCGGAAGAAAGATTGTAATTGAAACTGAAATAGATGACAATATAGTGGACAGGTACAGGTCTATAGACCTCGGCGAGATAAGGAAAGACAGGGAATCCGTAGAGAAGAACCTCTCGGGCTCGCTTGCAACCGTTTTCAAGGCGGCACAGGACTTGTATAAGCAAAGGCTCGGAGAAGAGAATCTCCGTGAGGACCATAGTCTATACTCCGTAAAAACAGCTTATGATTATCTTAGGGGCAAAGGCGTTGTGATATCATTCAGGGCATTCGGCGGAAGGATAGAAAGGGGAACCGTCCCGTATGTAAAAGTCGGAAGAAAAAGGTTCATACCCCAGAACGTTCTTGATGACATATCGGATACAAAGGCGGAGTTTTATACCGTAAAAGAGGCATACCAGGAATACAGGAAAGCCAACTCAAAAATCAACTTCAGGGCGTTTATAGGAAGAATCGAAAAGGGCTCCGTTCCTTCGGTAAAATTCGGAACCAGAAGGCTTATTCCGCGCGATGCCGTCGAGGCGCTTACGCATGTAAGCAACAACTATTATACGGTGAGCTCGGCGATAAAGGAGCTGCACAAGAACGGCATACGGATAAAAAGGAACGCATTCGAAAGAAGGCTCGACAGGGGAAGGATACCGCACGAGAAAATCGGCGGCAGGAGATACATACACCAGAAAGTCCTCGGCGAGCTGGTTGACAAGGAAACCGCACTTAGGAGAGCGGAGTAGCCGTTTTCCACTTTTTTAATTTTGTTTTGCGAATCGCTTAGCGGCTGCAGTGCCTCCTTTCTTTTTACTCAATTTTCCACTTTTAGAAACATTTATAAACTTTAAATGAGCAATATACTTCATGGTTCAGACACATGCTATCCTAGGGAATAAATCAGCCGAAACGGCCCAGCGGACGCATTGGGGAAGATTCAAGGACAGGCTTTCAGGATATATGGAAAAGAATAGGGAAAAACGCCTTGTTGCGGCCATGGAGAAAGGCAACGCGGCCAGGGTACTGAAGCTTTTTGAAAAAATAAGCGGCGAAAATAAGGGGAAGGCCGCTTCCTGGCTCGTGGGAGAAGCCAGATTCGATTTTGAAACCACCGAAAGGATTTATGGAAAAGCAAAAGAGAAGGATGAGTTCTACACCGGCCTGTTCGTAAAGGCGTATACGGAGCTGGATGAAAAGGAAAAGGGCTGGATGTGGCATGAGATGAGCCTCGAGCTTGAATCCATGCTCGGGCTCGCAAGGCGCTGCGATGTGATAGACAGTGCGCTCAAAAACACGGCCAGGATTTACGCTGCTATAGGGAAGGTTGATATGGAAGTGAACCACACGAAATGCTGGGATGCGTTCGTCGACATCGCCTATGGAAAAAACGGGAATTCGCTTGCAACGAGGATGTTTGCGCTCGATGCCCTGCAGGCAAGCGATTACGGCTATGATAAATTCTGGGAGAGCATTATTGCATGCAATGGAAATGGCGAAAACCACGAGCTTGCAAGGCACGGCATTAAACTGCTGCTTAAGCCGGATACGAAAGGAAGCGAGGAACTGCTGCTAAAGAAGATCGATAAGGTCGCGGAAAGGCTTGTGGAACTGAGCTATTCCAAGGACGGCGATCTGAACAAGAAGAGAATGATGGAATTCATTGCCGGGACATTGGCGGACGGCAGTGAGGAACAGAGGCTGGCATTGCTCGATGCATTAAACGAATCGAAAAAACTGGGGAAAGGGCTGATGAACCCCGGCATGGAAGCTGCAGTCGCAAAGCTGCTACGAAGCGGAGATGACGCTTTTGTTGGTGGCGCGGTACACTTCCTGCACAGGATGCAGTGGTGTCCCGAAAGCGTGAAGAAGGACCTGATTTCGCTGATTGGAAAAAGGATGGAAACCGAAAGAATCGTGAAGTTGCTGATGCATGGAAGGATTCATGCGGATGAGGCCGAGATGATAATTTCAGCAATATTCCAAAAAATGAAAGAGCGGAAGGACGTATCGGCCTATGCGCGGCTTTATATCTTTGTCCAGTCGCTGCTCACAGGTGAAAACAAAAAGGCGGGGGAACTTACAAAAATCGGAATGAAACGGCTTGTTGAAAAAAATGACGAATTTGCGAAGCAGATGGCGAAAAACATGCTGCTGAATGCGGAACAGATGCTCAATGTGGACGAGCCTGGCGCCTGCTCCGAAGGGGTCAAGCTTCTCAATGTGTTGGAATTCACCGGAAAAACAGAAGGAATAAAAAAAGTAGTCGAGAAACGGTTGAAAGAACGAATCGAGGCCATGTTTGAATCCCCAGAAATAGAAGAGAACGTGAATGCAGCGGATATTTTGATTGTGCTCAGCCCCGTTGTTGATGCGAAGATGATAATTGCAAAAATCGCGATTCCGGAGCTGAGGGATATGGCTGAAGATGAAGGCATGAGCAAGGAAAACCTGATGAGTATAGAGGGTGCGCTTCACAGGCTCGAAAAAGTGATGTGTGATGGATAGGTTCAAGAAAAGGGACGAAGTCAGCGGCGTATACAAGATTACGGACAGAAAAACCCTTCCGCCTCCGATAAAGGTTGGAAATAAATGGACTCTGCCCCCTTCCGGAGTAATAATCGGGTCGAAACCACCGCAGCCTTACGGAAATGCGGCGATTCCAAAGATACCGCCTGCCCCCGCGCCAGTAAAAAGACTTCCGATGGTTGAGGATGATATCATCGAGCTGAAGGATTTGTCTGGCATGCTGGTGGACGAGGAGCAGGAGAGCGTACTTTCAAAAGAAACGCAGAAGCTCAAGGCCATGCTGGGCGGCAGGGCCCCGCAACTGAACACTACAGGCATAGACTACAGGGATTTCGTAGATGGCATAGACCAGGACGTGAAGAAAATCCCGGGGATAAAGGACTCAACGACCGGAAATGAGCTGAAGGTATTGATATTGAAAACAAAATTCGGGGAATTTTTGTTTTCCAACATGCCCCTGCCGGCCCTGCGGGACCATGCGTCTGAATTATTGAATTACGAAAACCCCCGGAACAGAAGGATGATAATACCCCTGGGCGAAAAGAAGAGGCTCTACATCGAGGAAGTTGTGGACCGGGGGAACATGGGAAGAAACAGCGGCCTCATAGAGGTAGACGCGGGCTACGAAATTTCAAGGACAGATATTTCAAGACTGTCAGATTACGAACTGCAGATGGTGCTTCTCAGCAAAATAGACAAAATAGAAGTCGAGAGAATATTGAACAAGCTCGAGCAGGAAATGGTCCTCGGGGGATATGGCGTCATCGAAGTGGAAAACATGGAGGTTGTCGATAAAGAACTGCTCGATCCGCATGTCGCGGTGCGGACGACGACAGGAAGCGAGTACTGGATTTTCATAAGGGAGGAAGGCTCGATAGGCAAGATATTCCCGCTTCCGAACATGACCGGGCTTGTCGAAGTCAACACCGGAACAAGCGGCGCAGGCAACGAAAAAAAGTATGCGGTATTGCGCTATGGAAGCGAACCGGTCAGCGTGGATCCGAACCTTCAGTAAAAGAAGAATGCGATCGCCGGGATTCGGACCCGGGTCGTTGGCTTGGAAGGCCAAAATCCTACCACTAGACTACGATCGCGCGGAGAATACTATTTGCTGCTTTGTTTTAAAAAACTTCAGAATACAGACGCAAGCTCCCTGAGGAAGGCCTTCGGGTCCCCCGCCTTCACGAAAGCGCTTGCAAGAAGGACGCCATCCGTTCCGAGTTCCAGCGCCTTTTTTACATCTTCCTTCGTGCTGACGCCGGCGCCGCACAGCACGCCCGTTTTGTTGCTCGAATCCTTTATTTTGCTGACTGTTGCTGTTATGATTTCCGGCTTTGTCTTGGAAACGCTTTTTCCGCTTCCTATAAGCTCCGGCGGCTCTATGGCGACGTATAACGGCGAAAGGTGCGCTATCTCCACCGCTTCTTCCGGAGTCTCGGCGCAGGCGATGCTCTCCAGGGCAGAGGAGTGAAGCAGCCCTATCGCCTTTTTGACGTTATCCGTGCCGATTCTCTTCTCGGAATGGTTTACGAGGGAGCCCTTTACCGCTATTGTTTTCAGCAGCTCTGCGGGAAGGGAGCCGGTGTGCGCGCCAGGCGGATAGGGGTCGACATGCTGCGCAAAGATGTCCGAAAACCTCTCCGCGGCCTCCTTCAAAAAAGGGGATGGGGGGCAGACGATTATCCTGACGCCGGTCTCCTCCACGACCTCGCTTGCTATGTCTGCGAACAGAAGCGATTTTCCGATTGTCTCCGGATATGTTTTTAGGTTCAGCACGATCATACTTCATCAACCCTTGAAAGTAATTAGTAATAGCCCCGAGCGGATTCGAACCGCTGTCCCAAGGTCCAGAGCCTTGTATCTTGTCAGCCCATAAATTTTCATTTATGGTCTCTTGACCACTAGACGACGGGGCTATTGCAGGGTTGAATTGTAGCGTAATTTATAAAAACAGTTGCTGACTCAAGGGTTAACATGCTTCTCACAGTCAAATACGCCCCCAAAAGCATAGACGAGATGATAGGCAACGACGAGGGGAGGGAACGCATAAACAAATGGATGCTCAACTGGCTGGCGGGAAACAAAAGAAAGCCGCTGCTGGTTTACGGGCCGCCGGGGGTCGGAAAAACCTCGGTTACATATGCGCTCAAGAACCAGTACGATATAGAGCTTGTTGAGATGAACGCGAGCGAGCTGCGCAACAGGAACAGGGTCGAGCATATTGTGAAATCCGCCACGCTTGCGGGAACCCTCAGCGGGAAGGACAAGTTAATCCTGATAGACGACGTCGACATATTCGCGGGAAGGAAAGACAGCGGGGGGCCCGGCGCAGTTGCTTCCATACTCAAGGAAACGGCCTGCCCGGTCATACTTACGGCGACGGATGCGTGGGACAAGAAGATTTCGGCGATAAGAAGCGAATGCGAACTCGTCGAGATGAAGAAAATAAACAAAATCGCAATAGGCAAGCTTCTCGAAAGCATCGCGAAAAAGGAAAATATGGATATAGGCGCCGGCAGGATTGCCGAGATAGCCGAAAACGCCGCAGGGGACGTGCGCTCCGCCCTGAACGACCTCCAGGCGAACGGGACCGGCCTCCGTGACAGGGAAAAAGACATATTCGTGAAAATGAAGACGCTTTTCAAGGCGGTTACGTACGGCGAGGCGAGGAGCGTTGCATACGGAGACGTGGATTTCAACATTCTCAAGCTCTGGATTGACGAGAATATCCCGAATGAGTACGAGAGCGCAGCAGACATAGCAACTGCATACCGCTGGCTTTCGAAATCGGATGTATTTGAGGGGAGGATACGAAAGAGCAGTTGGGTTCTCCTGAAATATGCCATAGACCTGGCTACCGCGGGCGTCGCGCTTTCTAAAAGCAGGCCGTATGCAAAATTCACGAAATACGCCTTTCCGGAATATCTCCGGGAGATGAGCAGGAGCATGCAGACGAGGGCACTGATGAAAAGCGTGGGCCTGAAGATAGGCGGGAAGACGCATACAAACAGGCGCCACGCCCTTGAGATGCTGCCGCTGATAGCGATGCAGATGCAGAAAAACGGGGAAGGAATAGAGAGATATTACGAATTCGATGAAAGCGAAATGGAATTCATAGCCGGAAGCAGGCCTAAACGAAGTGTGAAATCCTAGTCTGGCCGGAAAGCTGCGGTTTCGGTTTTTTGTCTTTCGGTTTTCCCTGAAGCTTCCACTTCATGCGTTCAAGTATCTCTTTCATCTGCTTCTCCTTCCTTATCGAAGACCAGTAGTAATATTCGTCCCTCGTCCCGCGGGTCATCAGGATGTAAATTTCGCCTTTTTTCAGCCTTGCGGCGCGCCCGCGCCGCTGGATGCTCCTTATTTCGCTCGGGATAGGCTCGTAAAAGATGACCGTATCGACCGCGGGGATGTCAAGGCCTTCCTCGCCTATGCTGGATGCGACTAGGACATTGAATTTATCGCACCTGAAATCCTGCATCGTCTCCTCCTGCATCTTCCTCGTGAAGCCGTCCTTCTTCCCGATGAACTGCCTTGCGGTTATGCCGTTTTTCGCAAGCTCGCTCTCGATTTTCGCTATCTGGTCGCGGTACTGCGCGAATACTATCATCTTCTTTCCCTCGAGCCGTTTCACGATGTCTGCCAGCTTCGCGAGTTTTGGGTGGTCCTCATCACTGCTGAAAATAAGCTGCTTTACTTCCGCGAATTTCTGCTCGTGCAGCAGCCTTTTCGCGGACTTGCTCTCTTTCTCCTCTATTTTCCGGATATACTGCCTCAGGGGATGGACGCCCTGCGTCTCGAGAAGCTCTGACATGTGGAGGAGATTCAGGAGTATGGAATATTCGACCAGGGCGGGATATTTCAGGCCGTGGTTCATGCTCAGTATCCTGTTCCTCATCTCCATGAATTTCCCCTTGTGCTTCAGCGGCGGGGGAAAACCCATGCCCGCGAGGGCACGCGCATGCGAGGATATCATGGCGTCGATATTTACTTTTATTTTCCTAAGGAACGGAGATAGCTCGACCGGAATCCAGATTATCGTGCTCTTCTGGACGTACTGCGCTACATCCTCATCGAGAGAAGTTCTTATTTCGATATTCCGTATCTTGAGATGGCCCGCCACCTCCTCGATGCGTTCCTTCTTCCCGCCGGGCGATGCTGTGAGGCCGACAAAAATCGTTCCGTTGAGCTTGTCCGCAATCGGCACGTATGCGTAATCACCGACCGCACGATGGCATTCGTCAAATATGCAGAGGGAAAAATCCGGCGAGAGGACGCCCGCCTTTAGGTCGTTCCTTATCGTCTGGGGCGTTGCGATTATCACTTTCCTGTTGTACTCCGCCTTCCTTTTTTCCTGCGGCAAGTCGCCGGTCATGAGTGAGATTTCATCGGCTGCGATTCCAAGGACGCCCTGCACGGTTTCGTAGTGCTGCTTTGCAAGCGGCTTTGTCGGCGTCAGGAAAAGGCATCTCCCTTTTTTCGAAAGCTCCCGTATAAGCATGAGCGCAATCAGGGTCTTTCCGAGGCCCGTGGGTAACACTACGAGAGTGTTTCCGTTTTCGATTATTGAATTGTATATCGCGAGCTGGTACGCCCTGGGTGTGAGTTTCACGGCACCATCACGCTAGGATATTGCCGAATAGAATATATAAAGCATTACGCGAAATGCTGCGATTACATGAATTCTTCGTATGCTTTTGAGAGGTCGATTTTCATACCGTGCTCGACGAGCGGCCTGCCTTTTATCTGCGGAAGCAGGCTTTCGTATGTCGGCTTCTCTTCCGTGTAGAACAATCCGATGGGGCATCTCTTGTAATCCGTTTTACTGTCCTCTTCCGCTTTTTCCCTTGCCGCACTCCTGTCCTTCGGGTTGTGCTTTGCATCTTCCAGTTTGTAGACCCGCTCCCTGAACCACTCCGGCGTGTTCAATTTGTTGAAAGTCACGCAAGGCTGGAAGACGTCCACGAGCGCAAATCCCTTGTGCTCAATTGCGCCCTTGAAAAGCTGCTTGAGGTGGGCGGGGTCTCCGGTAAAGCCGCGCGCTACGTATGTGGCGCCGCCGTTGATTGCATTAAGAATCGGGTTGAACGGGGTTTCTATGACGCCCCATGGCGTTGTTTTTGTCTTCATGCCGGGAAGCGAGGTAGGGGATGCCTGCCCGGTCGTAAGCCCGTATAACTGATTGTCATGCACTATGTAAGTGAGGTCGTAATTCCTTCTCATGATGTGCATGAAATGCTCGACGCCTATGCCGTAGCCGTCGCCGTCCCCCCCTTCCGCGATTACCGTGAGCGACGTGTTCGCGAGCTTTATGCCGGATGCGACCGGCAATGTCCTTCCGTGAAGGGATTCGAAGCCGTACGTATTTACGTAATGGTTCGTCTTGCCCGAGCAGCCTATGCCGGTGACTATGACGGTTTCGTGCTGCGGCTTGCCAAGCTCCGCAAGCGCGCCTTTCAGCGCCGCAAGCAGGGAAAAATTCCCGCAGCCGGGGCACCATTGTATTTTTTCCTTGACGTTCAAATCGTTTATCGTTATTGCCATGAGCATCACCTACAAGCCGTACCTCTGAGTATTGTAATATTCAAGGTCTTCCTTGTCAAGCAGGCGGATCGTCTTTTCCCCCTTGAAGCCGGCTTTCTTCAGCCGCTTCGCCTCATCCGCGATTTCCTCCGCATAGAAGGGCCTGCCGGTGTATTTCAGCAGGAGGAAATCCGGCTCCCATCCGCAGTATTCCTTCAGCATGCCGGCAAACTGGCCTGTCGAGTTGTTTTCGAGCATTATCGTATGCTTTGCCATGCCAAGCAGGCTGCAGACTTTTTTCGCGTCAAGCGGGAAGACGCATTTGAGATGCACGAGATTCGCTTTTATGCCGTCCTCCTTCAGCAGCTGGAGCGCCTCTATCGCAGGCAGTTTCATCGAGCCCCATGCGACAAGCGTTACGTCCGCGTTTTTATCCCCGTAAATTCCCGGCAGCGGGATGTCCTTGAGGAGGTAATCCGTTTTCCTCGCCCTCTTGTCCACCTGCGCCTTTCTCATTGAAAAAAGCTCGCAGCTGAAGCCGGTTTCATCATGCTCGTATGAGCTTGAGACGTGCATGCCGTTCGGCGTTCCGGGAAGCGGCCTGGGTGAAACGCCATCCTTCGTTATTTCGTAGCGTTTGAATCGCGTGTTGGGCGGAAGCGGCGGAAGGTTTTTCGCTATTTTTCCGCGCTCTATTTTTATGTTCTCGTCAAAGCCCGAAGTCGAGAAGAAGCTTTCCGAGAGGAATTTGTCCGATACTACAAGCACGGGAATCTGATATTTCTCGGCAAGATTGAACGCCTCAGCGGCAAGCGAAAAGCATTCGTCTATGTCGCCGGGCGCGAGCACGACTCTCAGGAATTCGCCCTGGGATGCATGCAGCGCAAAGCGCAAATCCCCCTGCTCGGTCCACGTCGGCATTCCGGTGCTGGGCCCGACCCTCTGCGCAAGAAATACGACTACGGGAGTTTCCGATTCCGCAGCAAGACCGATTGCCTCAGTCATGAGCGCGAAGCCGCCGCCCGATGTTCCAGTCGCGGCGCGCACGCCGGCGAAGCCTGCGCCAACCACGTAATTCATCGCGGCTATCTCGTCTTCGGTCTGCTTTACTACGATGTTGAAATCCCGCTCCTTTGCGCAAAGATAATGCAGTATGGATGATGCAGGCGTCATCGGGTATGCTGCAAAGAACTTCATGCCGCCTTTCACCGCGCCCAGCGCGAGCGCCTCGTTGCCGCCGACAAGCAGCTTTCTTTTTTTAGAAACCGGCTTTACTCCTTTCAGCATTCCGTGCTTTTTTATGAAATCATAGCCGGCTTTCGCAACTGCCGCGTTCTTTTTGACGATGTCCTCCCCCTTCCGTCCGAATTCGTCATGTAGGACGGCCTCGAAGATGTCGAGTGGATAGTCGATTATGGCGAGTGCGGCGCCTATCTGCACCGCGTTTGCCATCTGCGGGCTTGCGCCTACGTCGGAAAGGATCCGGTCTATCGGCAGGGCTATCTTCTTTATGTCGTTCCGTATCTTGAACTCGCCCGCGTCTATCTTCTCATCATATATTATTACGCCCTTTCCGCCTACGGCATCCTTGTGGTAGAATATCGCGTCCCTGTTCAGCGCGAGAAGCACGTCGCATTTCGTGGATGGCGAGCATGCGCCGTTGTCGCTTATCCTTATCTGGAAGACGTTGTGCCCGCCCCGGATCAGCGAGGGGTATTCCGGATATGCGAGCACCGAGTAGCCGCCGCGCGTGAAGCATTTTCCGAGCATCCTTCCGGTAACCATGACGCCTGCGCCCGCTTCCGCGCCTATCCTGAAAGTAAGTTTCATATTATCATGCCTGGTTCGTTGTGCTGGTTCTTACTTTGTCGAATGTTTTTAAAATTATCGAAACGGAACACGGCAAAAAACGTAATCGCGGCGAGCCAATATTTTTAAATATCCTCAGTTAAAAGGTAGGATACAGCAGGAGGTGCTTTTGTGTTTCTGAACCGCGCAGTTACAGTTGCCGCTCTGGTCGGCGGATTCCTTGCGATCATAATATCCTTCATTTTCGGTGGCGGAAGCGTCCTTTTCGCGCTCCTCGCCGCCTTCCTGTTCACCGTGAGCGTTTTAACCTGGAAATACGGCTACCTTTTCATACCGATGATAACGAAAGCGACGAACGTCGTGGAAATCCGGGATGGCGGATACGAGGTCCCGCCTTCGAGGGATTACATCCTGAAGAAAACCCCTTCCGGCTATTATTCCACGAAATTCATGGAGATAAGATACTACGAAAGCTCCATGGACAAGGGCGAAGAGGAGAAGAGGACGATGTTCGAGGCGTTCGAGAAGGCGATTAGCTCGCTGCGGTACATCGTAAAGATATCCCTGCTTATTTCGGCAATAGACCTTTCGAAGCATATAGACGACATAAAAACAAGGAGAAGCAAGGCGGAAACGCAGAGGGCCGCTGAGGGAAGGGTGAAGGCGGACGAGCTGATAAAATACGACCGGGAGATAGCCATGTGGAACAGGCTTCTGGACAGGCTCGGAAAGGGCGAACGGCCCGTGGAAGTCATAGCGTTCGGCTCGACAACCGCATTCGGCCTTACTAGGGAGGAGGCAGTAAGCAGGGTAAGCAGGCAGTCAAAGGAAGTGCGCACCGTGCTTTCCAGCTCCATGGGATGCGACATAAGGGAGCTGAAGGACCTCGAGATGCTCAAATGTTTCGAATGGGAGCTCTTCTTCCCGACAAGCGAGGAAGAGCTGAAGGACGAGATTTTCTAGCAGGATAATGTGGTGATTATGAAGTCAAATTACATGCTCTCCAAGCAGCTTGCCAAGAGGATGATAATAGTCCATCCTCCGGAGCCGCGCAAGGATCTTCTTCTCACCAACCCGAACGAAGGGGTGTACATAGGCAAGACGAGATTCCTCCATACGCCGGTTTTCTGGGACCCGTCCAAGCTGATAAACCCGCACATATCGATAATCGGCATAACCGGTTCCGGAAAGTCATACACGGTAAAAACGTTCCTCACCCGCGCCTCGCTCATCTGGAACAGCAACGCGATAATACTGGACTGGGTCGGCGAATACGACAAGTGGGTGAGGCAGGCCGGCGGGCGCGTCATAAACCTCGCAAGGGAACGCCTGAACATCCTCGACCTCGTTGGCCTGCCGAAGCAGAGCAGGATAAAGCAGATAATCTCGGCATTCGATGTCCTTGCGGACCTGAAGAGCTTCCCGCAGGAGAGGGATGAAATAGAGGATGCGCTTGAGAACATATATGATATGAAGAGGAAGCCGGAGCTTTCGGACCTGGTAAAATACCTCGAAAGGAAAAACAGGAAAAAGGCGGCAAGGCTGCTCAAGAGGTTTACGGCGGAGGGAAGCGATTTCTTCGCAGGAAAGAGCAGCCTCGACATAAAGGCGCTCACCACATCGGGCCTTGTGTGCGTTGACCTGCATGAACTGCCTACCGAGGAGATGCGGAGCCTCGCGGGGCTTACGCTCCTGCAGTACATAAAGGAGCTGATGCGCGCCGAAGGCATGAGGGAGGACAAGAAGATACGCCTGTTCGTTGTGCTGGACGAGGCATGGAAGATTGCGCAGGACGAGAGGAGCGACGTCATAGCGATAGTGCGCGAGGGAAGGAAGTACAATTTCTCGCTCATCATCGCGACGCAGAACCCGACGGACATGCATAAGACGATATTCAGCAACATAGGAACCATATTCGTGCTGAGAACCATACTCAAGGAATATAGGGATTACGTGAGGAGTTCCATAGGCTACTCGGATTTCGTTGACAGCGAGATATCGAAATTCGGCGTGGGCGATGCGGCAGTGAACATGATATTCTCGGAAAGGCAGAACAAGGTCATGACATTCCTGCTTGATAAGATCGACGGCGAGGACCCGTTGTTCCTTTATAGGATAGGGGGTGGAAAAATGGACATAGAGATCGAGAGGGAGCAGTTCATAAGGATGCTTTACGAACTCGGCCTGAACGAGGGCCAGATTGAGATAATAAGGAAGGAATTCGAGAAGAAGGATGGCGTCGTGGAGGGCGAGAGCATAGTCGAGATGCTCGAGCGCTTCGGCTATTCCAAATCCTCCATAATATCCTTCCTGAGGCAGGTCGGATTCGAGGAGAAGAACCTCATAAGGATATTCTCGCTTGCCAAGATGAGGAAGGCCACCAAGGGAGTGGTCAACGTCGTGGTGGAAGGATGACCGTTGAAAAGATGAAGATCAAGGCAGTGCAGAAAAAGCCGCTCAGCCAGCTTGCAACGCTCCTGGGGAATTTGGGATTTACCAAAATATCCTATTCCAAGGAAACGCTTTCCATAGAAAAGATGAGAGGCTACGACCTGAAGGGCAAACCGGAGCTGGATTACATGGTGGTTTTCGGGCAGGACAATATCGAGCTTGCCTACAACGTCCCACCGAAAAAGAACAACAGGGCCAGGCTGGTGGAAGTCATGCCCGTGTTTCTCAACGTCATCCAGCTTGCCGAGGAGTACTATGAGATAAAGCCCTCATCCATATATTTCGAGATAAACACCGTGCTTTCCGAGATGCTCAAGCTTACGAATAAGGATGCCGTGGATTTCTCAACGGAACTCAGCGAACTCCAGGCAAAGCACAAAAGCTTTGAGGCGAAGTACGCCGACCTCCTCCGCTCGAGCGAGGAAAACGCAAGGATACTCCTGGAATGCGAGAGGAAGCGGGACGAGCTTTCCAAGCGCGTCGAGCAGCTGGAGAAGATGAATGATGAGGCGCTCAAGGAGATGCTTTACGACTGGATAAAGCTGAACCGGATTTCCATACCCCGCGTCGAGGAGGGGCTTAATCTGCTCATCACCGAAGGATACATCAAAAGGAGGTTTGAATGATGGAGGAAAACGACCTTTCATTCAACATCGTCAGGAACTATCCGACCGAGAGGAGATACCTTTTTCTTAAGCCGATTTCCAGCTCTTTAAGGGATACCATACGAAGGATAATCGGGAAGGGATAGATTCCATGAAAATCCTTATTGTCGGCAATGGCGCAAGGGAGCACGCAATAGCCGAAAGGATAGCCGGGGACGCGGAGCTCTATGCCGTCATGTCCAAGAAGAACCCCGCCATTGCGAAGCTTTGCAGGCGCTACTGGCTGTGCAACATTGAAAATGCTTCCGAAGTGGGCAGGATGATAGGCGGGGAGAAATTCGATGTCGGATTCTCGAGCCCGGACGCGACGCTTGCCGCGGGAGTGAGCGATGTATTGGAGGAACAGGGCATGGCGGTTGCTTCTCCGAGCCGGGATGCGTCAAGGATAGAATGGGACAAGTCCTATGCAAGAAATCTCATGAAGAGGAATGCAGTTCCGGGCCTGCCTGAATTCACGGTTGCCGAAACGGAAGACGAAGCGAAGCGATTCATAACGGATGTTGGGGAAGTTGCGGTCAAGCCCGTGGGCCTTACGGGCGGCAAGGGCGTAAAAATAATGGGCGAGCACCTTGACAGTGAAACTGCAGTGCATTACGCGGCGGAGCTGATAAAAAAGGACGGCTCCGTGGTGCTTGAGGAAAGGCTCATCGGCGAGGAGTTCACATTCCAGGCGTTCTGCGATGGGGCGCATATGGCATTCATGCCTCCCGTGCAGGACCACAAGAGGGCGTTTGAAGACGATTGCGGACCGAATACCGGGGGGATGGGTTCCTATTCAACCGGAGAGATTCTGCCGTTCCTTCAGAAATCAGATATGGAAAGCGCTGCGGACATCATGAGAAAAACAGTTGCAGCGATGAAAAAGGAGGGAAATCCGTACAAGGGGGTGCTGTACGGGCAGTTCATGGCGACGAAGGCGGGCGTGAAGGTTATCGAATTCAACGCGCGCTTCGGCGACCCGGAAGCGATGAACGTTGTTCCGCTCATGAAGGATTCCTTCAGCGCCGTTCTCAGGAGAATAGCGGATGGGAAGATTGGCACCGTCAAATTCGAAAACAAATGCACCGTTGTGAAATATCTCGTTCCGGAAGGATATCCGGATAATCCCAAAAAAGACGCGGAAGTTTCCGTGGACGAAGGCGCGATAATGAAGGCGGGTGCGAAGGCCTACTACGCTTCGGTTTACGAAACGGATGGAAAAATATACACCACCTCGTCGCGCGCATTAGGCATTCTGGGCATGGCGGATGACATCGAAACGGCGGAACAAATCGCGGAAAATGCATGCTCGGCCGTAGGCGGGCCGGTATGGCACAGGAAGGACATAGGAACGAGGCATCTTATTGAAAGAAGGGTGAAGCACATGAAGGAGCTGAGGG
>JACCLJ010000027.1 GCA_013425425.1 Microcaldota archaeon | reverse complement strand
GTGCAATCATACTACCCACGCTTATACTCTTATTCGGGATATTCTTCTGATGCTGCGGCTATGCCTCGGCCAGATAAGCTTCCCAACATTTCTCAAAATACTCCTGCATTGCGCCGGCACTGAGCCTCTCGCCCTGCGGCCTTAGGCATTCGCGTATCCCGGCAAGCACGTATGGATGGATGCTTTCGCCAACTTTGGCGTTGTCCATTTCCTCGAGCGCATTCTGTCTTATCTGCCTGAGTTTCGAATATCTTGCAAGAAGGTCTCTTACCGGCTCGGGGTCGTGGTCGAACTTGCCAGCCATGATTCTCCTGAACTTGTTGGCGTAATACAGCTTCACGAAATTTATCTCGTCGATAAACCTCGCTTCGCCTATCCTTTTTTTCAGTTCCGCCGCATCCACCACTCTTTCGTTTTCACCTATCAAACTGAGTTTTCTTTCCTCGCGCCCCACCCCGAATCTCTTTGCGGTCGCATAAAGAAGCAGAAGGCCAAGTGAATAAACAGTTTCCACGGGTTCTACATTTATTCCAATCCCGCCGTCTTCGGATACCGAGAACCTGTCGGGGTCGATATACTCCCGGTTGTATTTGCTGCCGAGCAGCTCTTTCGGGCCAGCCGGCATCACGCTGTCCAAGTCGATTATTTTAGCTATCCACCCCTTCTCCCCGCTTTCATCCTCTTTGTAATCGAGCCTGACATGGGCGCTTTTGAAATCGGCGTGCACCCATCCGGCCGGCGCTTCGCTACTCCTTTTGTTCGCCATATAATCGATGCCGCTGAGGCACTGGACCGCGCACGTCATGAGAGCCGCAGTCAGGTCGCTTTCCTCACTGAAAAAGCGCAGGTAATCATTGAACCCCCACGGATGGTATTCCATCTGTATTACCGGTTCAGAATTGTACTTGAAGGGCTCTCCGGAAGGTGAGAGTATGTTCGGATGTTCCATAAACCTGAAAAGGGTTTTCTTTTCCTCTTCGATATCCTTGTATACGCTCAATAGCGCGAAGGTGCTTCCTCTTTTGAGTTCCTCCTTCGGCGTCTTCAGAACTACGTCTCCGTAAAACACCCCATCCCAGTATCTTTTTGCGCGCCAGACGTCCCCGGCGATGTTGTCCTTGCCGGACAACTTCTCCTCTATTTCGAACCTCTCAGTGATTATTTTCGTTCCGCCGTTCTCCCTGACCTCTCTTTTTAGCTCTATAACGCTGCCCTTGGCTATCTTCCCGCCCTCCGCGGTATCAACATCCCTTTTTCCGCTGGCTGTTTCAGGCACGGTCCTTTCGCTTTCATAATGCACCATGGTACGGCTTTTTTCATCGCCCCTGTGCATATCCTCAAGGAGTTTGTTTGTCACCTCCTTGGGCAAGCCTGGCAGGCGTTTCGCATCCTTCAGGGCTGCAAACTTCCTGACAATGGATATCTCCGATCCGGTCGATCCGGTCTGCTGCCCTTTCCCTTCAGGCTTTTTGTATTCCATCAATATCACCTTTGTTTCTGAACTGCATGAACATCTCGGCCATCCTTTCTGCATCCGGCCTCTCCGCCCTCCTTTTCAGGCAGCAGGCTATTCCCTCGAAAACTTCAGGGGCGAACGCCGATTCAGATCTCCTGCCCCGCTCCTCCCTTTTCGCAAGTTCGACAATCTTTGCAGCATCCTCCCGCGTAAGGCCCGCTGAACTCTCAAGCATTTCCGTAACCGCTTTGTACCAGTCCGGAAGGTGCCAGTCATAATTCACCCTTGCGTATGCATCGGTAATTTTTTCTATGTTGAACTCGATCCCAAGCACAAGCTTCTCATACCCGCCTTTTACCCCATAAGAAGCGGCAGTCCTGTCATCCAGGGCAAAACCGGAAACAAGCTCCCTCAGCTTTCCGGCTGCCGTCGCCTTGTCCGCAATGCCGGTTCCGTTCGCCTTGCCTCTGTCCAGCCATCCCATCCCAAGCGCCACCGCGGGTTCTATTTCGCAGGCTACCTCCACGGAATGTTTTTCCATAAGCCTGCCTATCTCCGGCAGGTCTGCCGTCGCCTTTCCCGTCGCCTCCATCCTCTTCTTGTTCACGATATACGCCTTAAGGAGGTTAAGCTCGTCCGTTTCCACGGCCTTCTCCAGCTTTGACCTGAGGTTTTCACAGTCCACTATCGAAACGCGCGTTGTCCTCTCCATCATCTCATCCAGACCAGGTACCATGGTGCTTCTTGCCGTGGGCACGTGCTCGGTTTCCTCCGCATATTCAGCAGGAAATACGATAAGGCACCTGTATTTGAGCCTAACCGCCATCCTTTCCGCAATGGAATAAAGAAGGGCGAGGCCGAGCGAATATACCGTTTCGGCGGGTTTCGCGTTCATTGCGACTTCGTGATCATGCAGTTCCATGAACTTTTCGGGGTCGCAATGGTCCGGGCTGTACTTCGTCTCCTTTTTCACGCTGAGCATCCTGGATATCGGCCTTATGCTGTCTAAGTCGAGCATCTTGATGGCCATCCTGCCATCTTCCGTCGCGACGCCCATATTGCCTAATTTCAAATCGTTGTTCACCCAACCTTCCGGCGCATCCTCGCTCCTGTGGTTTGCAAGATAGGAAATGGCGCCGAGCATCTGCACCCCCGCCTCAAAAACAGTTTCGGAAAGTTTTCTTTCGCCATCGATGCTCCACAGGTAATCGTGAAAGGAATGGGGGACATATTCCATCTGTGCTATCAGTCTGTGTCTTTGCAGGTCGACTGTGATGCCCCCGGTCGGCGATACTATGTGAACATTGTCTTTGAACCGTTCGAGATGCCTCATCTCCAACCCTGCTTCGTAATAAAGCCTGCCGATAAGCTCCCTTTCCTCTTTTGATAGTTCGCACGATTTATTCTTCCCAAGTATCTCCTTCTCATCCCTGAGCATCTTCAGGACAACCAGCTCCCCTTCCCTCTCTGTGCCGTTCTCCACATGCACCTTGACTGCAAGCGATACATCCCCCACCGTATTATTCTTCGAAGAGAGCTGCCTTATCTTCCTGAAATAGCCGCCATCAAATGCTATCCTCTCATCTTCTGTTTTCTCTTTTGCGAACGCATCGCCTATCTTCTCAAGAAGGTGCTCCTCTAAAAGTATCGTCTGTGCAAAAGCCGTTCTATGCGCAACCATGCTCGCCCTTTCCCTGAGGGAAATAACCGCCGCTTTGGCCGGGGCTGCCGGCTGCTTCTTCAGGATGTCTTCAAACATCTCGTCGAAAACCCGTTCTACCCTCTGCCTGGTAGCACTTGTTCTCTCGCTAGCGCTCTTTACGGCCAATGCCATGGCTATATATGTGTCAGTAAGGGTATTTAAATGTTATCCTATTACTACCCCTTTAACAACTTAAGAAGAAGCGCCTCCTGGGCCCACATCCTGTTCTCCGCCTGGTCCCAGACCGCCCTGCCGTTCTTGCCATCAAGCACTTCATCCGTTATCTCCACACCCCGGTGTGCCGGAAGGCAGTGCATCACTATGCAGTCCGGCTTCGCATTCTTCAGGAGCCTGCCGTTCAGCTGGTAAGGCAGGAAGTGCTTCATCCGCTCTTCCGCCTCCGCTTCCATCCCCATGCTTACCCAGACGTCGGTATAAACCACGTCCGCTCCTTTCACGGCCTTCACCGGATCGTGCTCGACTTCAATCCTTGCGCCGGCTTTCCCCGCGGCCTTGACATACTTCTCGTTCGGCGGGAAATGCGACGGGCAGCAGAGGACGACGTGCATGCCATAGCGTGCGGCAACGAGCATAATTGAATTAGCCACGTTATTGGCCGCATCGCCTATGTAAACGAGCTTCCCCCTGTCCTTCTTATACTCTATTATAGTCTGCATATCTGCAAGAGCCTGGCAGGGATGCTCCAACTCAGTAAGCGCATTTATGACCGGGGCATCAGCCCATTTTGCAAGCTCCATAAGCGTTTCGTGCTTGAAAAGCCTCGCGCTTATTGCATTGCCGTAGCGCGAAAGCACGCGGGCCGTGTCCGCCATTGTTTCCCCGCGGCCCAGTTGGGAACTTTTGAAATCCATTACGATGGAGCGGCCGCCAAGATTGTACATAGCCGCTTCAAAAGAAAGGCGCGTCCGCGTGGACGGTTTCTCGTAAAGCGAGATGAGCACCTTGCCGTCCAGGTCTCTGCGCGCCCGGTTGCCCTCTTTTTTCAGCGTTATGGCTGAGCTTATGACTTCCTTCATCACGTTTTCCGGCATATCCATTATTGCAAGCAAATCCATATCCTCACCTTTCAAAGCGTTTCTCCTTTATCTTTAAATATCTTTGGGAACAAATCGTTTATCCTCAGTTTATTCAACTTTAAGGTGATTTCTGGATGACGAAAATAAGGATAAGGCTCAGCGGCGAAGACCCGAAGGCGCTGGAGAACGTCACGGACCAGATACGGGAGCTTGCGAAGACGCTCGGCATGAACATAGTCGGGCCCGTCCGGCTTCCCAGGCGAAAGCTGTCCGTTACGACAAGAAGGACTCCGTGCGGCGACGGGACGGACACCTACGAGCACTGGGAAAAACGGCTTTCGAAAAGGCTCATGGAAATCGAGGGCAACGAGAAGTACATAAAACAGATTCTCAGGCTCAAGGTTCCGACAAACGTGTTCGTAAAAATATCGTTAAGCTGATTTTCCAATATATTTTTTAACTTCTTTCAACCAATCCTCATCATGATCCGCCTCCTTTTCGACGAGATGCTCAGCAGGACCGCAACCTGGTCCAGGATTTTCGGTGTGGACAGCGCCCATGCAGCGGGCAAGAGCGACAGCGAAATAATCAAGCTGGCGAAAGAGGAGGGGAGGACGCTTATAACGCGGGATGCGGAGCTTGCAGGCAGGTGCAAAACGCACGGCATTCCTTTCTTCCTGCTCGAGGACGATGTCCTTTCCCACCAGCTCGGCCAGCTGAAATCCGCTTTTGGGGATATTTACACCTTCCCGGAAGGGACGAGATGCCCCGCATGCAACGGAAAGCTCGCCGTAGCCGGAAAAGAAGCAGTACGCGGCAAGGTGCTTGAGGGCGTACTAAACAAAAACGAAAAGTTCTGGGTCTGCACGGATTGCGGCAAAACCTACTGGGAGGGCAGCCACTGGAAAAACATACTAAGGGTTTTCAAAAGCATAAAGTGAAAATATGCAAAAAACAGAAATAAAGAAAAAACCGGAAAGAATCAGCTTCTTATTACGTTTTGCGTCTCGGATTTTTTCGGTGCGAACATCTTTTTTATGCCCTCATTGATGGCCTTCGCTTTTTTCGTATTGTCGTTCACTACGTTGCAGACGAAGACATCCATGTTCACGAAACCGTCTTTTTCAGGCCACGTGTGCACCGATATATGGGATTCGGCCAAAACGACCACACCAGTGACGCCGTTTCCCCCTCCAAACTGATGGAAATACGTACCGACGATGGTAAGCCCTGTCCTATTGACGAGCTCCACAATCCTCGTTTCCATCGCATCCTTGTCGCACATAAAGACCTTGTTCTTACATCCAAAAAGGTCAGAAATGATGTGCAATCCGCCCATCTTCAGTTTTCACCTCTTGTCTTTTTCATTTTGTTTTTTTCCAACTTTTTTTATTTTTTATTATTTTTAATGGGGTATAAGTATTTAAGTTTAACGCTAGATTTTGTCATGCATGATATTGCTTTTCCTAATCATCCTGCTCGCAATCGCCGTTTTCTACGGTATACTCCAGACCGACTTTTCCGGAGTAATCAAATTTTTTCTCGTCGTGCTGGAGATGGTTCTCGTCAGCCAGTTTATGATACGGAAATACAAATTGCCGAGCGAGATGGGCCTCGTGCTTCTCAAAAGCGAGCGCGGTATAAAACTCATAAACGAGCTTGCGCAGAGGCAAAAAACATGGGAATTCCTTTCCGATATGGGTTCGACGCTGTCTTATGGCCTGTTGAGCACGGTGCTGATGCGGAAAAACACTTCTCTTCCTTCGGTTGCAGCCGGAATAGCCTGCATGCTCGTCATAACCCTGTTGGTCGCTCCGATAGCAATGGAATTCCTGAAAGCAATGCTCACCGGGACGCCGGTGCTTGAAAAAAACCAGCTCTTCCAGATAGGTGATGCGCAAACCATGGCAATCATCGCCGGAGCCGTAATGCTCTTCGGCGGGTTCTTCCTGATGCTTCTGCTGAGCATACTCCTTTACGGTTTTCATATCCTCGCGCAGGCCATCCAGTTCATTCTCACTGGGGTGAACACCCTCGCTTCCACATCGCCAGGCGGCACCCTTCTGCTTCCCGGGGTAAACCTGCCGTTTTTCGAAGGGATACTCGCGCTTATCGCAATCATGGCGGTGCACGAAGGTTCGCATGCAGTGCTCGCGAGAATAGCCAACGTGAAGATAAAATCCTCGGGCGTCGTCCTTTTCGGGATAATCCCCATCGGCGCATTTGTCGAGCCGGATGAAAAACAGCTCGAAAGAGTGGAGGCGGTACGGCAGACGCGCGTTCTTGTCGCGGGTTCAACGGCCAACTTCGTTTCAAGCATCCTGCTCTTCATCCTCTTCGTTGCGCTTGCCCTGCTGCTGAAAAGCGGTTTCGTTGGCGCAAGCGGAGACATGGCATACCAGGCAATCCGGTTCCTTTACATCACGGTAGGCCTGGCATTCTCGCTCAACTTCGTCATAGCGACCGTGAACCTGCTCCCCCTGCCGCTGTTTGACGGCTACAGGGTTCTAGAGATCAATATCCAGAACAAGCACGTTGTAAACGCGATAATGTTCATCACGCTTGCGGCGTTCGCGCTGAACTTCCTGCCATATTTTTTCGCAGGATAAATCAGAGATAACCGAGCAGCGCCATCCTGACCCGTTTTTTCTTCGCCTCAGATTCTTTCAGAATTTGTTTTTTCCTTTTCTCCGCGTTGCCCCGCTCTTCCCGCGCCGGCGGCCTGCCTGCGCTTTCCTTTGAAAGATACGTGACAGGCCTTTTCCTGGTGAATATCACCAGACGCCCTTCCTCCGCTTCCTTTCCTTTCCTGGATTTTGATTTGCCGCCTTTCGTTTTCCCATTTTTTTCGATTTTGGGGGATCTGCGTCTGGCCGTTTCATCCATGACATGCTCTTTATCCGGCCTCACCCGGCCCCCGGTTTTCATCTGCTCCTTCCGCCCTTTCATAATCGTTTCAGCAAGAATTCCGCGCTCGCCGCGTTTTCCAATCCCCCTCTTTATTTTTTCCAATTTGCCTTTTTTCTTCGCATCCGCCCTGCGGCTTCTTGCGGGGGCGGTTTTTTCTTTTCGCCCGGCCCGTTCATCCTTCATGCTAAGCCTGCCCGTTTTTTCCGGCCCAGTCCCGATAGCCTGCGCCGCATTCCTTTCTCCCGGTTTATCGGACTTGTAAAATAGCGGAGCCGGCTTCCCGGCGAATTTGTTTCTATCTATATCCGATGCCACGGCTGGCCGCGTCCCTTCTGCATTCCCGGCCGGCATCCTCGTTTCAATATTCCTGGTTGATACTCCATCATCTTTACCGCGGCTTCCCTGCCCCGTTCCGGGGTTCATGACCGCGAAGCCCCGCATTTGTCCCGGTTCAAATGGCAACTTCATTGCGCCTTGCCGGTTCAACGTCTTTTGGATCGTTCCGCAATCTAAAACAGGGATACCGCCGCCATTTGCGCATTCGTTTTTCATCTCTTGCAACGGCAGCGCCAGCGGCATCCCCATCGGCATGCCGCCATCCATGTTTCCTGCCGGCAACGGCGCTTCGCGGATGCATTCTATCCTGTCAAGGATTTTCGCTTTGCAGCCCAAAATCTCCAGGTAATACATCCCGTCGCCGCAGGCCGCCCTGTTGATGCCTGGCTGGAAATCCGGCGGCTGCCGCATCCCATCCGCAAATTGCAGATAAAACGGCCTGACTGCATACTCATCATGTTTGAAACTTTCAGTCCCGCCGTTATACTCTGAAAAGGGTTTCAATTCCCCGCTTTCCTTGTCAAATACCAGTATCTTTGCG
>JACCLJ010000018.1 GCA_013425425.1 Microcaldota archaeon | reverse complement strand
AACCCCGCCTATCGGAAAGCCATAGCCCTCATGTCCGTCAGGCATAAGCAAAGCATGTTTGATTATTCCCGGAAGGCTTGCAACATTTCTCAGCTGCCCCATCGTCCTGTCTTTTTTCATGCCGTCAATAAGCCTGTCATTCGCAAAAATATATGCAGGGACTTCCATATCCCCTTCCTTTTCCATCAGCCAGACCGCATTGTCTGTTTTTTTAAGCGTCATTAAGATTCACCTTTTGAGCATCTTCCTGATTTTCCCGAGAGATCCGGCGAGTTGGTCGATTTCGTCTATAGTATTATATATATAGGTTCCCGCCCTGTTCGTCCCGCCTGGCATGCCCAGGCGCATGTGAAGCGGCATCGCGCAGTGGTGGCCGGTCCTTATAGCTATTCCTTCCTCGTCAAGCAAAACGGCAACGTCATGCGGATGGATGCCTTCCACTTCGAAAGCGAGAAGCCCGGTTCTCTCATTTGCTTTCCTCGGGCCGAAAAACCTTACGCCTTCCATTGCGCCTATCTTTTCAATAAGCCTTTTTGCAAGCCCTTCCTCGTGTTTTCTTATGTTTTCCATGCCGATGCCGTTAAGATAGTCAATCGCGGCGCCGAGCCCTACCGCTTCATCCACCGGCGGCGTGCCAGCCTCGAATTTATGCGGCAACACGTTCCATGTCGCATTGTTCACGTCTACTTTTTTTATCATCTCGCTTCCGTAGAGGAACGGGTCCATCGCCTCGAGCAGCTCTCTTCTTCCGTAAAGTACCCCGATTCCGAAAGGAGCAAGCATCTTGTGCCCCGAAAATGCGAGGAAATCGCAGCCCATCGCCTTCACATCGGTTGGCATGCCCGGAACGGATTGCGCACCGTCAACAACGCTTACCGCTCCCCCATCCCGCGCTATTTTGCATAATCGTTTCGCATCGTTTATCGTCCCGAGGACGTTCGATGCCGCAGTAAACGCAAAAATCTTCGCTCCCCTTACCTTGTCGAGCTCGTCCTCCTTCAGCTTCCCATCTTCATCTATATCAATTACCTCGAATTTCGCTCCCCTGCTTTTCGCAAGATGCTGCCACGGCACGAAGTTGCTGTGGTGCTCCATTATCGTGGTGACTATCCTGTCGCCCGGTTTTATGAACTTCTCGCCCCAGCCCCTCATGATGAGATTGAGCGATTCCGTCGTGTTCTTTGTGAATATTATCTCCCTGCTTTCTGCAGCATTTACGAACTTTGCTGTTTTGTCCCTCGCACTCTCATATTCGGCAGTAGCTTCTTCAGCCAGCGTATGGATGCTTCTCGCGACATTCGCATTCTTCGTCTCCTCGAACCTGCGCACGGCTTCCATCACCTGCCTCGGCCTCTGGGAAGTGGCGGTGGAATCGAGATATACGAGTTTTTTGCCCCTGATTTTCCTTTCAAGAATCGGAAAATCCTTCCTTATCTTTTCTACGTCTATCATCGCTAAAATAGGGGACGCAACAATTTTTAATCTGTCTCACGAAATCATCGCATGGCGTTCATAACTGAGTTCCTGAAGCTGACGAGATTCGAGCATGCGGTCATGCTTGCATTCGCCGTCCTGATAGGCGAAACGGTCGTTATCGGCTCATTCCCCCTGCTTACGGCGGCAATCCTGCTCTCGCTTCTCGTTCCGGTATTCAGCGAAATGGCCTCGTTCTCGCTGAACGACTATCTCGATATCGGAACGGACAAGATCAACAATAAAAAAAGACCGCTCGTGACAGGCACGATTTCGCCGCAGTTCGCGCTTTATTTCTCGTTTTTCGCATTCGCACTTTCGACAATGCTCGCCTATTTCATCAATACGGCCGTTTTCGCAATCGCCATAGCATTCAACCTTCTCGCAATCCTCTACAACTGGAAGCTGAAAGACCTGCCTCTCATAGGCAACATCTACATCGGCCTGAGCATGGCGATACCATTCATATTCGGCAATCTCGTCGTCTACCCCTGGCTTCTTCCAATTCCCATTATCCTCGCCCTCCTCGCATTCGTGGCCGGAGTCGCGAGAGAGATAATCAAATCCGTGCAGGACTTGGAAGGCGATATAAAAGCGAGGCGTTCAAAAACGCTGCCGGTCATAATAGGCGAGAAGCAATCCATACTCATAGCATCCGTGCTTTACATTCTCTTCATCCCGCTCAGCTTCGCACCGTTTTATCTCGGCCTATCCCCCAACATATATTCTATTCTATTGATAGCCGCAGCGGACGGCATCCTGCTCGGGATGGTGGCGGCGCTTCTGTTCAGCCCGTTGCAGCGCACATATAAGATTGCGGGGAACGCCTCGCTAATCCTGTTCGCCATCGGCATGCTCGCCATCCTTTACGCGTCCCTGGCTATGTGACGTAACTTAAACATTTGTCGAACCCGCCTACGCTATCTTTATAAACGTTGCTTTCCCTTCTTACGTTAAAACCAGTTAATATTATTGAGGTGATTTGAAATGGCCGCTAAGGCATCTAATACTGGAAAATACGGGGAATGGGCATTCCTCCTGGGCGTAATTCTCGCCCTCGTAATAGGGCTCTTCTCCAGCCAACTCGGAATCGCAAGCGCATACCTGATGGCAGTGCTCGCAATTCTGGGCCTTGTAGTGGGGTTCCTGAACGTAACCGAGAAGGAGGTCAACACCTTCCTTATCGCAGCTATCGCCCTGCTTGCAATCCCGAATGTCCTGGTGCCCCTGAACACCAGCCTTGCGCTGGTTCCACAGGTAGGAGCCACGGTAGCCATATGGCTTTCCGGGATTTTCAGCGCCATCGGCGTATTCGTCGCACCTGCAGCACTCATTGTTGCATTGAAAGCGATATACTCTTTGGCCAAGCCGGACTAATTCTTTCCTTTATTTTTTCTTTATGCGAATAGAATGGTCATACGTGTGGGTTAGTGTCTTTTATAAATCTTTCGAAGCATAATAATACTGATGGGAGTGGGGAATAAAATGGGTAATGGTAACGGCGCAAGCGTCAGCAGTAGAGAAGCCGATGCAAAGAAAAAGGAGGGCGACAGGAGAACCCCTGCCGGACCTCTTACCCTACCGCCGGAGGCAAGGGAAGCCGCGGGGAGGGTTGGGAGGAGAAGGAGAAGGGAACTGGGCAGGGCGAAGCCCGAACCAGACAAGGCGGCCGACGCTCCTCTTTTGGTTGGGGTGCAGCTCAATGCATTGCTGACGGGGCTTGGCAGGCGCCTAAGAAGCGTCGACGAGCAAAGGGCGTCAATCAGGGCTTTTTTTGACAGGCTGAGCTACGAGGACCAGGAACTGGTGTTTAAGCACGTATACAATGTTTTCTCAGAAAAATACGACCTCCATATGGAGGATACGGGCCACTATCCCGCCATAAAACGGCTCATAACAAAGGAAATAAGCGTGCATCATTTCAGGTTCCCAATCCTGGACATGAGCGCCGGAACCGGCGTTCCCATCAAGTATCTGCTTCTGGAGCTTAACAGGCAGCTTATAACCGAAGGCAGGTCAATCGAGTTCATAACTCCGGAAGAACAGCCATCTAACATATGTCCGGTCTATGTCAATGATCTATCGGAAAAAATGCTTGACCGGTCGAAGCAGCGCATGACCACTGAATTCGATAGGGAACTGCACAAAGAAACGGAAGAACTGAGCCTCATCGTTCCGCCGATTTTGGACAGTAACGAAAGACTGCGCATTTCATATATGAATCATTCATTCAGGAGCCTTCAGCAGAGGCACAGCCGTTTAAAAGAAAAAATCGGCACGATACTCGTTTCCCAGACGTTTCATATAGTAAGCCCGCAGGACAAGGAGCAGCTCGCCAGCACCATCGACTGGGCCCTCGCTCCCGGCGGACGGGTCATCATTCTGGAAGAATTCGCGTGGAGGGCCAGAACCCATTCATCGCACCAATTCCTGCCAGTGCTCAAATTCATAGAGTCGATAGCCACCCCGCTTCCGAGAAAAGCGGATATAATATCGAAATTCAAGGATTCGGAAGGAAGGCCGTACGACATGGTCGCGAGGTCAACCGAGCGCATAGACACGCTATACCGCGACCACGAGATGACGATAACGATACTCCAGAAGCCCCCGGTTTCAAAACCAGGAGGGGGCGGCATGGCCGGCCTTGACTCTTTCGGCCTTTAGCCAATTTACTGGAAGGGATTGTAATCCTCAGGCAGCTTGTAGTGGTCGAGAACAAGGTAAGTCATCGTCTTTGAAACGACCTCGTTTTTCTGTATCTCCCTTACGACCATCGTCAGATCGTCCTTGTTTTTTACCCTCACGGTTATGACCGCATCGGCGGTGCCCGTTATCAGGAGGAATGAGTTTATCTGCGGTATGTTCGCGAGCGGTCTCAGTGTTTTTTCCCAGTCCGGCTTCATCCTGACTTTTATGAATATGAGCGCCATCATCTCTATGCCGGTTTTCTCGTAATTGATGACGGACTTGTACTTCTTGATTACCTTGTTCTTCTCCAGCTTTTTTATCCTCTGCAGGAGCGTGTTTGGATGTATCTTGAGGATGCGCGCAAGCTCCTTGCTCGGCATCTTCGCATTCTCATTCAGATAATGAAGAATTTTCCTGTCGGTTTCATCTACTTTTTCCATATCCCCACCCCTTTCCTGTTGTTTTACACATTATTTATGCGTGAGGATATTTAAATACGTTATGTTTTCACACGAAACCCTTGATTTTTGCAGGATAAACACTGCTATTCCAGTTCCATCCAGAAATCGACAACACCGCTTGCGCCTTTGTATGTTGAGAGGTTTGCCGGCACCCGCATCTCGTAATCGTACGGCGCGCTCGCGTTTATCTCAGTGACGAATGCAACATCCTGGTTGAGTGTCGTATTGAACTGCGGACCGCCCTGCGAGGCATCCCAGACTATGCCGCTCTTGAACGTGCTGTTGAACGGGGTGGAATTGGCCTGCGGCACGTATGGGACGGGGCGCTTGTGCAGTGTCATGTTCCGGATTTCCTTCGGGTTGCTGCCGTCCGTGCTGTAGGTGATATTCACGTTGTCCGGTTCTGCGGCGTATCCAAGCAGCGAGTCGAGCTCGGCAAAGTCATTTGCTGACTGGCCGCCGCTCACGTTTCTTCCGAGTGCCGTAACGTTCGCCCATTGCACGTTCGCATCTCCGTTAAGGGCGTAAACCTTTCCTTTCTGCCCGTTCCAGAGCCACGAATGGAATACCTCCGCGCTATTCGGTGCAAGCAGCAGCGAGCCGTTCACATCTCCGTAGAAGTAATGCCACACGTCACTGCACCGGTAAGTGCATCCGTCATGGCCATTCTCGCTCCACGAATTCCAATAATCGCACGTGTCGAGCTGGCCGGCATTTGCCGGGCCGGAGTCGTTTATGTCCATGTTGTCGTTGAAGCAGACATAATTCGATGCGAGCGAATTCGAGCCGCTGTCGCTTGCCATGAAAATGCCGCGGATTGAATTGTGCGTTACGCTGTTGCCGGTTATCGTATTGTTGGATGAGTTTGAAACGGTCAGCCCCTCTGCGGAATTGTTGCGCATGTCGTTGCCCGCAATGGTCATGTTATTGCTGGATTCGAGATAAATGCCATAAGTGCCGCCGGATACGCTGTTGTTGCTTATGCGGTTCCTCTGCGACGAGTTGTCCATCACGATTCCGTATATGTTTCTCGAAATATTATTGGACGTTAAATTGTTCGTGATGCTGACCATCATGTAGAACCCGGTCCCGCCATTGTCATGCGCATCGTTGCCTGCGAACGTGTTGTTCTCGCTGAACTCGACGTCGAAGCCGCTTGCGGCGGCATTGTAGACTTCGTTTCCTGAGATGTTGTTTCCGTGGCCGGTGTCCACGCGGAAACCGGCAAAGGAGAGGTTGAATGCAGTGTTGCCATAGAACATATTGCCGTCCGAAGTTAAGAGGCGGAAGCCGTCCACGCTTTTGTTTGCGGTATTGTTTGCAAAACTGTTGCCCGTGCTTGATTCCAGGTAATAGCCGACCACGGTATTGTTGCGTGCGGTGTTGCCAGTGAGGTTGTTCGTGTCGCTCCAGGTGACATCGAATC
>JACCLJ010000129.1 GCA_013425425.1 Microcaldota archaeon | reverse complement strand
CATTCGGCAACCAAAACTCAATATTTCATTGTTACAAAATTGTTGCAAGATCGTTTCAGGACTGATGTCAATACCAGTTTTAATTAACACGCCTAAAAGAAAACCATTTTCCAAACCGCCTGCAAAAGCAATATCTGATTTATAATCTTCTTTCATCTAATTCTTCCTCAAACGGCGAAGGCATCGTCTTCCCCATGCTCTTTATTATCTCCCTGTCCTCTTTGCTCTGCTTCTCCCCGGCGCCTAACTCCTGATTGAGGATCTTGCCGAGCGTAAGCAGCTTCCCGACTTTCCTGTTCGCATAGATGCTGCAGATCATCCTTTTACTGAGCGAGGTCAGCGCATAATCGACATGCTGCCCTATTGCTGAAAGGAATTCCGCGCCCTTCTTGGTTGTTGCGTAGAACGCAGCGCCTGCAATCGCAGCCCCACCAAGAGCGGCACCCCATTGGCCTGCATAATCCTTAAGAAGAAAATATATCGCGCCCCATACCGTTCCTGAAACAACCGTGCTTGCCCCGAATTTTGCTGCTTTTCTTATTGCGGTCGTCATCTGCGGTATCTGGGACCAGATGTTCTTTACCCTTTCCCTGCACCTTCTGTCGAGCATCATTATCTCAAACTTGTAATTTTCAATAAGCTGATTCAGGTCAACGATCATCCCCTTCATCGCGATGTTCACCGAATCTGGCAACTCGTTTTCTATGTCTTTCTTGTAGGACACTCCCTCCATCTTCTCCACATCGCCCTCCTTCCCCAATACTATCGCATTTGCCGCCAAGACAAGAGAAAGCGGAGTGATTTTGGAATCGTGGTCTGCCAAATACTCTTCCATTTTTTCAGAGGCTTCGGTATGCTCGTACAGTTTGCTTTTGTTCAGCTCGTGGAGCCGCCTTAATTCGATTTCAACAGAAGGAGTCCTCTTTCTGGGCGTTTCGTTTTTGCCAGCCCCTTTCTCCGGCTGCTTGAGATTGGCCTTAACCCCTTCCATGTCCTCACCAGTATTATATTATGGATAGATGTGTTTTTAAATCCCCCGAAAACGGCAACGCTAGCTAATTAAATATAATTCTTCAATTCTACTCAATTTCATGGGATGGTGAGCTCTTATGTATGATGTTGCTATTATAGGCGGAGGGCCGGCCGGGCTGTCCGCAGCCATGTACGCAGGCAGGCTTAAGCTGAAAACCCTCGTTCTCACGAAGGAAAGAGGAGGGACGATATTAAACGCGAGCGAGATAATGAACTGGCCCGGCATAAAGAAAATAGACGGCGTAAGCCTTGCAAAACAGCTTGAGGAGCATGCGCTGGACTATTCCTATGTGGAGATAAAAGACGCGATGGTCGCGAGAATAAAGAAGAAAAAGGATAATTTCTTAGTCGAGACGCAAAGCGGCGAGTACGAGGCAAAATCCGTCATCTTTGCGGCTGGCACGGAAGTCAGGAAGCTGGGAATCCCGGGCGAGGAGAATTACGTAGGCAGGGGCGTCCATTACTGCGCCTTGTGCGACGGCTTCTTTTACAGCGGCAAAACCATCTGCGTAATCGGCGGAAGCGATTCCGCGGCAAAGGAGGCGCTGCTGCTTACGCAATGGGCGAAGAAAGTCTATATCATATACCGCGGCGAGAAAATAAGGGCAGAGCCGGTCAATCTTGAAAAAGTCGAAAAGAACGGCAAAATAGAGATAATAAACAAAACGAATGTCGTGGAAATCAAAGGGAACGAATCCATCGAGAATCTTGTTCTCGACAAGCCGTACAAAGGGAAGAAAGAGCTTGCCCTAGACGGCATTTTCGTGGAGATAGGAAGGGTTCCTGCGACCGTGCTGGTGAAAGATGTAGGCGTAAAGCTCAATGAAAAAGGAGAGGTAATAACGGACAAGGAAGCGAAAACGAACGTTCCGGGCTTCTTTGCGGCGGGAGACATCACCGATTCGAAATTCAAGCAGGCGATTACGGCATCCGCGGAAGGGGTTGCTGCGGCTTTCAGCGCTTATGTTTATCTGCAGAAGAAAGGTTAGCAGTTCATCTCTTATAATACAGTTCCATAAACTCCTTCCGGGTCATTCCTGCTTGCTTTATTATGCTGAGAAGTGTGCCTGGAGCCAATTCGCTATGCAAGGGAACCACCGGCTTGCATCTTCTTCCTGCTATTTCTTTAAGGAAAATAACGTGGCTGCCTCTCTGACCTATCTGCATGAAACCCAAACCAGCCAGAAATTTTGCCATCTCCTTTCCGGAGATTACCGGAAGTTTCATCAAAATCAGCTTACGGATATCGTTGTCACGATAGGTGCTTCTTTCTGCACCTTCCTTAAATGAGCCAACTCTTCAGGTTCAGCATGTTCGAGGTACAACCCAACCGCTTCTTTTATGTTGGAGAGCGCCTCTTCTACGGTTTTTCCTTGTGAAGAAACGCCTAAGTCTATGCAATGAGAAACGTACCATTTGTCTTCTTTTTCTACTATCACCGAGACTGTATACTCCATTCTTTTCACCTTATCTAATATCGTTGTTTATCTTTAAAAAATAGATGGGATGGCCAAGCCCGATCAGTCAGTATAATAATACTCATTATTCCCCTTCTGTTCCCGGTCCAATGCGCTGCCGGGCTTGTTTATGCGCGGACGTTTCGTATCCTTATCGCGCCTCATCGTTATCCCTGCCATGTTGAGGAAGGCATTCATGCCCTCTCTCTTGCCATAGGGAGCCGAAGCATGGCCTTTCACCGAGCTTTTTCCGTCAAAGACGACAAGCCTGTTCGCAATCGCGTCTATGAAAACGATGTCATGGTCAACGACAAATGCGCTCTTCTCGCTTTCGCTTATCACCTTCCTCAAAAGCGATGCGAACTCGAATCTCTGCTCGATGTCAAGGAATGCGGTAGGCTCGTCGAACAGGTAGATGTCCGCCTCCCTGCTCAAAGCAAGCGTTATGGCGACCCTCTGCAGTTCGCCGCCTGAAATCTCGGTCAGTTTTTTATCCATGAACGGCATGAGCTTCAGCTTCCTCTTGCATTCCTCGAAAACAAGGCTGTTTATCGCCTCGCCTTCGAAAATTCCGTTCACGGTCGTTTCCCCGGCTTCTATGTACTGCGGCTTGTATGAAACTTTAAGCTCCAGCGATTCGCCTTCATCCGCCTTTTCCGCTCCGGCAAGCATCTTCACGAACAGGGATTTCCCGAGCGCGTTCTTGCCCACGAGCCCGAGAATCTCGCCCTTCCTTATCTTTCCCCCATCGCTGCCGAACTGGAAATCCTTGAACTTCTTCCTGAATTTTCCGTATTCCAGGGCAACGGGCGCCTTTACCTCCCCCTCGCTGTGCCCTTTGAATCCGATTTCGTACTCCCTGAACCGCACATTCTCCTCCTTAAGGAACCCGGCGAGGTATTCGTTTATCCCCGCGCGCACGTTCTTTATCTGGGAAACGACGCCATAGACGTTTTCCGTTCCATAAATGAGATGCACGTAGCTGCTGATGTAATCCAGGATGGTCAAATCATGCTCGGCCATCAGCACGCTTTTCTTTTCCGCGAGTTCCCTGAGCAGCACGCCGACACGCAGCCTTTCCTCTATGTCAAGGTAATTCGTCACCTCGTCGAAATAGTAGATGTCCGCCTCCTTTCCGTAGGCAGCGGCAACCGCGACCTTCTGCAGCTCCCCTCCGCTCAGGTGCTTTATGTCCCTGTCGAGTATTTCCTCTATTGCGAATTTTTTCGCTATATCCTTAAGCTGGCCCTTTTCCACGGTCTTCTGAAGCAGTTCCTTCGCCGTCCCGTCGAATGCGTCCCTCACCCGGTTTATGTACTGCGGCTTCATGCTCATCTTCAATTCCTTCCCTATCCGCTCGAAATACCTTCTCAATTCTATCGGCATCTTCGCAAGCATCCCGCTCTCGTTCAATTGCTTAGAGACGTCCCCGAAGTTCGGCTTTATCTGCCTGCTCAGCAGCCTTATCGCGGTCGTCTTTCCTATACCATTTTTGCCGACCAGCGAAACCGCGCCCTCCTTCGGCAAGGGCAGCCCATACAGCCTGAAGGCATTTATGCCGTACTGGTAAATCGGCTGCTCGAGCTCTTTCGCAAGATTTATTATCGAAATCGCAAACATGGGGCATTTCTTCACGCACAGCCCGCACCCTATGCAGAGCTGCTCGGATATTATGGGAAATATGGGGGCCTGCGTTCCCTTCTCCTTGATTATGCATTCCTGGCCCATCCTGTTCACCGGGCATACCCTCATGCATAGGTAACCGCATTCCGAATGCGTGCATAAATCCCGGTCTATTACCGCTATCCGCGTTGACATTTTCCAAACCTTATTACGAATGTTCGAGGATTCCGCTTAAAAAACTTACTTCTCACAGTTCTGTTCATGAGAATCATAAAACTTGGCGGCAGCCTTATCACCAAGAAAGCGGGGTTCATGGAGGCGGACAACGAAACTATGGACAAGCTCGCGGACGTCATAGCCAAAGTATGGAAGGACGGAATACGCGATTTCATCCTCGTGCACGGGGTCGGCTCGTTCGGCCATCCGATGGTGAAGGGGTTCAAGATTTCAATCGATGTAAGAACCCCGGAAGAAAGAAAGGCGTTTGCGATTACGCACGTGTCCTGCACGCAGCTCTCGGCGCTTGTTGTTCAAAAACTTGCGGAGCGCGGTGTTCCTGCAATCTCCCTTCCGCCGACTGCGCTCGGCTACCAGAACAAAAGGCGGATTGTAGATTTCAACCATAAGCTCGTGCTTAAATTTTCGGAAAAGCAGTTCCTTCCCGTGCTGTACGGCGACATGCTTCTTGACGACGAGTTCGGCGGCTCGGTATGCTCCGGGGACCAGATCGTCTCATATCTTTCGAAATGGGCGGACAGGGTCATATTCGCAACGGACGTAGACGGAGTCCTTGCGGACGGAAAAGTCGTTGAAAAGATAACGAAGGCAAACCTCAACGAAGTCCTGAAGCATGTTGGCGAATCGAGCGTTACCGATGTTACCGGAGGAATGAAAGGCAAGCTTGAGGAAGCCATCCGCTCCGGCAAGACGACTTATGTAGTCAATGGCAAGCATCCCGAAAGGGTGGAATCCCTTTTGAGAGGGCAGAAAACGACATGCACCGAAATAGCGCCATAAATGATTTTCGCTAATTTTTTATTATATTGTAAATCCTATCGGATTTCCAATGCGGACAAAATTTTACAATTTTGTCCTTGTTATCCATGTTTCGGAAATTTCAAATGTGGAGATTGCTTTGCAATCTCAACAGTTGAGAAACGTTGTTTCTCAACATTTCCGAACAGTACAAATTTTTATAAATTTGTCCATCGGATTAATGCCATGAGAGCCACACTATTGTTTTCGATACTGGTTTTGCTGGTGAGTTTGGGATGCATTCAGTCGTCCGTTGTACCTGAGATAAAATGCAACGACAGCGAAGCGAGCGCGGATATCTATCATTATGGCTATGTTACGTATAACGGCCTTACATACGCGGATTCCTGCCAGGGAACATCGCGCATGACTGAATACTATTGCAGGGGGGACGGGCTGCAAAGCGAAGTGCAGGACTGTCCTTCGGGTTATGCCTGCAGCGAAGGCGCATGCATGGTTGTTCCATGCGTGGATTCTGATAACGGAAACCTCATAGCCGAAAAAGGAACAATCACGAAAGGGGAAGCCACATACACCGATTACTGCGTTGATGAAAGCGTGGTCGAATACTACTGCGCCAATAACGAGATAAATTCGATAATCTCAAGATGCCCGGGCGGCTATGCCTGCATCGACGGCGCCTGCACTTTTATGACGTGTGCGGACAGCGAAAGCGGAAGGGATGCGTCGGTTGCGGGAACCGTTACAAAGGACAACAAGTCCTATGCCGATTATTGTTCCGATTCGGCAACAGTATTTGAATATTATTGCGGGGATAGCGGAGAGGTCGCATCAACAACAATAGGGTGCAGCTCGGGCTATGCCTGCAGCGGAGGCATCTGTATCCTCGGATGCAGCGACAGTGATGGCGGCCAGGACAGGTATGTGAAGGGAACCGCCTCAAATGCAATCGGGACCTCCGTGGACGGCTGCAGCGATGCCAATACTGTTCTTGAATATTATTGCAGCGGCGATATGGTCTTATTGAATTATCTTGACTGCCCTTCGGGATATGCATGCAGCGACGGAAAATGCGTTTCTGCGCCCACATGCATCGACACGGACGGTTCGGGCGTTACTACAAAAACAACTGCAACTTTCGGCGGCGACAGCTACACGGACTATTGCAAAGACAGCAGGATACTCGCGGAGTACATGTGCCTGGACGGGAACAATCCGCCCACGTCGGTAGACTATTCTTGCGGTTCGGGCCGCGAATGCAGTGATGGCCGATGCATCTCTGTAAGCTGCACAGATTCGGACGGGCAGGACATATACACATACGGCCATGTCACAAAAGACTCTTCAACATATTACGATTCCTGTACCGACAGCACACACGTGAAGGAATACTGGTGCAATACGGATAATGCCGTCACGATAATGGTGGATGATTGTCCTATGGGCTACGAATGTTCAGGCGGAAGATGCATTTCGGGCTGCACCGATACCGACGGCGGACAGGATGCATATACGCACGGCACGGTCTGGGTCGGCGATGCGTCATACAGCGATCGCTGTCTCGATGTCGACATGGTGACTGAATATTACTGCTCAGGCGGCGGATTGGCATGGACCACCATAGGCTGCGATCTCGGCTATGCCTGCTCGAGCGGGGTGTGCGTTGCGAAATGCGAGGAAACCGATTCTGGAAATGACCCGAAGGTTGCAGGAACCACTGCGAGAGGGACAGTAAGTTATGACGACACATGCATTGATCGGTCTACGCTGAGGGAATATTACTGTCTCAGAGACATGATAACGGAGACGACTGTTGCCTGCACCGCCGGATGCAATCCAGGGGGATCCTGCAATCCATAGATTTAGCCGGGTATTTGCGTGAAAAGTGCCGGAATTTCCCGCGTATTAAACTGCATGCTGAGCGAAGCGCAAAAGAGAAATGCCCCCGTCTTTTCCATAGGCGGTTTCATCGAAAACGACCCGTTCCGCTCGCTGATATTTTCCATTCTTTCCGCGAGGACGAAAGATGCTGCGACTCTTGCAGCGTGCAAAAAACTTTTCAAAAAATTCCCGAACGCCCGCAAGCTCGCGAGCGCGAACAGAAAAACAGTAGAACATCTTATTTACGGAGTCGGCTTCTACAGGCAGAAGGCGAAATACGTTATACGCGCAGCGAGCATGGTTGTCAGGGAGTTTGGGGGGCGGGTTCCGGACGAGTTTGACGAGTTGGTGAAAATCCCTGGGGTTGGGAGAAAAGTGGCGAACGTCCTTCTCCTTTACACTTTCGGCGAGGACAGGATACCGGTGGACACGCACGTCCACCGCATCAGCAACCGGCTCGGATGGGTGAAGACCAAAACGCCGGAACAGACGGAATACGCCCTGATGAAACTCGTGCCGCAGGGGCTATGGCGTGAAGTGAATCATGCAATGGTTGCCTACGGCCAGACCGTTTGCCTGCCAAGGAATCCGAAATGCAAAGCGTGCAGGGTAAGGGAATATTGTACGTATTATAAGGAAATATACATACGCTGATTCCTGGCATACATTTATAAACATAAAATCGCATTAATACATAGAGAAACACTATTAACGTGAAGGATTATGGCAGGCAAAACACCCGTTCCCATGGGCATAAGGGAAGCTACGGCACCGACAGTATTTGCAAAAAAGGCGCCCGTAGATAATTTTAAGGAAAGAACAAAACCGGAGCCCATACGGAAGGCCTGCGAAACGCCTCAGCAGGATAAAACCGTGGAGCTGAACAAAAAATTGCTGGCAGCGGCCGAGAAAGGCGCGATAAGAGCGGTTTGGGACCTGCTCGATGAAGGCGCAGATGTAAATGCAAGGGATTTATTCAACAGGACGCCGCTCATCCTTGCCGCTGGCGGGGGGCATTCCGAAACAGTCGAACTCCTGCTGATCAAGGGGGCGGACGTGGATGCGGCGGATAAGATGGGCACGACTGCGCTGATACAGGCCGCGGTTTACGGCTACTGCTCCTGCTGGTTCGCGAAAAAATATCCGGAATATGCAAATTACAATCCCGTTTCTCTTGACAAAACCATCTATACCATCATCCCCCTTTTGGAAAAAAGGGCGGACATCGGAGCCGTCAATGAACTCGGGCACGGCCCTATACGGTACCTAAAGATGCTAATGAGGAAAAATAGAAACCTGGCAAAAATCCTGCAGGAGGGTGTGTGGTACGGCGGAAAGCTTGCGCGGTTTATTCCTGCGAACAGCCCATCGGGCCAGGAAATGCCAGTAAATGAACGGAGCAGAGGCGTTGATTAGATGGGACGGACCCATTTCCGCAGGAATCTGCGCAGGGAGCTTGAGATACGCGCGAAATCGACAAAATACAGGCCGCTTTTCGATGAACCGGATATGACCAACACCATGAACAGCCGCAGGTACAAGCTTAAAATAAAGGCGTCCCGGCACCTCAGCGAGAACGACGCCAAAGGCGCGGAGAAAAGTCTTGTGAAGATGCTCAGGAGGAATCCAAAAGACCGCTATGCACTGTCAAAAATCATCAATCTCTACACGGATGGAAGGAGATTCGAGGACGGCGAGAAAGTAATCGAATCCGCGCTGAAAAGAAAGGCAGCGGACCATGGCGTTTACTGCTCTGCGATAACGCTCTACAGCATGGCAGGCAAGCTCGGCAAGGCGTACGAATTATTCGAATCTGCGGTGGCCGGAGGATCTGCCGACGCCGTATTATGCCATAGGATGCTGACCGTTTACACGGGAATAGGGTTTTTGGAAAAAGCAGAGATGGTTTTCGACACTGCCGTCAAAAACGGCTTCGGATCATTTCTCGTTTATGCCATAATGACAGACTTTTACTATAACCGCGGAATGTACGAGAAAACCAGGGAAACGATTGTAAATGCGCCGCCTATCCTGAAAAATAGCCCGCGTTTCATGCTGATGCTTCTGGAAGTCGAAAGAAAGCTGAAAAATTATGAAAAAGCCATAATCGGCGCTGACGAATTAATCGCAAAATACCCGAAAAAGGATTTCGATGACGAATTCTATGTGCGTGCCAGAACCATCAAGGCTTATTGCATGATGCATTCGCTGGGAAAAGAGGACGCCACCGGAGAATTCCTCATCCTTAAAAACAACGTAAAGCGGAACAGCGTGCACTATCCGAGGATACTCTGCGGCTATGCCTTCTGCGGGCCCGAGCTTACGGGGCGCGAAAGGGAACAGCTGAGCGCAGAGCTCGGCCTTTTCCTGCATGGCTGCCGCGATTCGGTGCGCGGCAAGATAGAGAATGCGATGCGGCTTTTGTCAATAGACGCAAGTCAGCCAAATCCCTGACGATTTCTTTTTCTTTATAAATATATTATACTCTAATTCTAGATATGGACGAACGCGGAATTGAAGATGCGATCGTGATGGACCAGAAAACCTTCAAATCGCTCACTTCGGAAACGAGAACGGGGATACTGAAACTCCTGAATAAAAGGAACCATACCCTTTCCGAGGTCGCAGAAACGCTTGGGATATCGAAGACGACTGCAAAGGAGCACATCGATATCCTGGTTGAGGGAAGGCTTATCGAGCAGGTGCCGTCCACGAACAAATGGAAGTATTACACTCTCACGAAAGACGGAAGGAAGCTTGTCGGCGGGGAAGGGCCGAAAAAGGTGGTGCTGGTATTCGGCACGTTCCTGGCCGGGATGCTGCTTGCGCTTTACGGATTTTCAGGATTCATGCATTTCAATCCGTTGGAGCAGAACGCCGCTGTCAGCGGCGAAGTTCAGAATGAAAGGATTATGGCAGCGGCGTATACCGAAGATATGCAGGCAGGCGGCGAGGCAGCTGGCGGCGAGGCCGATGGAGTATTAACAGCCAAGGCGCTTCCTGAAGAGGAACCGCTGCCGCAGCAGGAGTCCGATTATATTCCTCTCGTGCTCGGGATAACCGGAGTTGCGATAATGGGAATGGCTTTGCTCCTGTTCATAAGAAGCAGAAAACAGAAGGCGGTAATATGAAAACTTTAATCGGGATTTTGCTTTTGGGGATGATGCTTGGTTTTGGCTGCATTCAGCCTCCGGTAGCATGCACGATGGAGGCAAAGCTCTGTCCTGACGGAAGCTATGTTGGAAGGGTTCCTCCTGATTGCGAATTTGAGGAGTGCCCCCAAACAAAATATTGCGATGCAATGACAGTATGCGAAAGCGGCGACTGCTACGCATTCGAGGATAAGGACACGCCCATATGCTATACGGGCGATCCGTGCGCACGATGCGCTTCAGGAAGATGCATGATACTCGAATCTTATCCTATGCAGATAAGATGCACTGATGGGGAGACCCCGCCTGCAGAGGGATTCTGCGGCAGCTCAACGGATGGGCCGTGTTCCAGCGATGCGGACTGCATGAGCGGTGGCTGTTCGGGACAGGTCTGCCAGTCGAAAAGCGAAGAGCCGGTTGTTACGACATGCGAATACCGCGAATGCTATAATGCTGCGGCATACGGCCTTTCATGCGGATGCGTTGGCGGGAACTGCGAGTGGAACTGATTTTATTCTTTTCTTCCTAATCCTACATTATGGCAGGGAAAACAAAGAAGCGAAGCTGCGAGCGGGACAGCGGCATCGAAATCCCCAAAGGCAAGAAATGTTCCATGTGCAGCGGAAGCGCGGTCATCTTTCTTCCTTATGCCGGCAAATTCATGTGCCAGAGGCATTTCTTCAGGCATTTCGAGAAACGGTTCTTCGAGACGGTGCGGGAGTTTGGGGTAGTCAGGAAAGGGGAAACCGTGGCGCTCGGGCTTTCGGGAGGAAAGGACAGCACCACGCTTCTTTACCTGCTCACGAGGCTGGGGGCGAAGCTCCCATTCAATCTTATTGCGATTACCATAGACCTAGGCATCGATTGCGACTACAACAGAAAAATACTCGATATCGCAAGCGAATCGTGTAAATCGTTGGGAGTGCCGCATCATGTTTTCGCTCTCAAGGACGATATCGATTGCACGCTTGACGAGCTTGTTGCCAAGACGGGCACGCGCAATCCGTGCAGCGAATGCGGCGTGGCGAGGCGCTATCTGCTGAACAGGCATGCGCGCGAGCTTAAGGCGGACAAGCTGGCGATTGCGCACACGCTCAACGACAGCGCGCAGACCGTGCTGATGAACATAATGCGCAACGAGCCGATGAGGCTGTTCCGCTACAACGGGCATCTCGTGCAGGATGAAAAGCTCGTGCCGCGCATAAAGCCGTTTTTGCGGTCTCCGGAGCGGGAAGTCGTGCTGTACGGGAGATTGAAAGGACTGAAGCTTCTCGACAAGAAATGCTGCCCGTATTCCTCATACGCTTTCCGTTCGTTCGTGCGGGACGAGGTCGAACGGCTCGAGAAAGAATACCCGGGCTCCATGTTCA
>JACCLJ010000093.1 GCA_013425425.1 Microcaldota archaeon | reverse complement strand
AAAACATGCACGTTCTAAATACGCATATTATCAATAACACGGTGATTTAAGATGAGCATGGAGTTAGAAGAAGCATGAGATTCGATAATCCTAATGTTGTAGCATACTGCAAGTCTTTCTTCGCATCTGTGTTTTATAGTGCAACAGAAACATAGCCTTTGTTGTATCATACTACAACATTTATATCTTTTTCGTCCGTAATACCCTAATGCTCTCCGCAGAAAAAATATATGAAATTCTTTTGGATTGGAATTTCTGGGGAAAAGAGTTCAAGACGGTCATCCCCAGAGATTCGTATCGCAACCGGCTCTCGGTTTTCCGTGTTCCCAATAAAATAATCGCCCTTTCCGGAATACGGAGGTGTGGAAAAACCTCGCTTTTCTACGAGGAGATGGCCGACCTTGCCAAAGACCCAAAAAACATCCTCTACATCAATTTTGAAGACGACCGTTTTGGCGCGGAGCGCAGCCCCGAGCTCATACGCAGCGCCCTTGAGGCTTACCGCCAGCACGTTAATCCGGAAGGCGAGTGCTATCTTTTTCTGGACGAAGTGCAAACCGTAGAAGGATGGGAGAGGTGGGCGCGCACCGCATACGACCTTGCGCAGGTAAACCGCATCTACGTTACCGGGTCTTCATCACAACTGCTGTCCGGGGACTTCGCGTCTTCCATCTCAGGCAGATACCTCGGGATTGATGTTTTCCCCCTAACCTTTCGGGAGTTCCTGCTTTTCAACGGCCTGAATATCGGTTCTCCCGCTTCGATTCTGAATGCAAAGGTTCGCATTCTGGAGCTTTTGGATGCATACCTGAAGTGGGGTGGCTTTCCCGAAGCTGCCCTTGAAGAGAACGATATGCGCAGGAAGGAACTCCTTTCCAGCTATCTCGATACCATCATCTACAAGGATATCGTAGCCCGGCATGAAATAAGGAACGTGAAGAAAATAAAAAACGTCGTCCGTTATTTCTTATCCAACGATACGCTCAAAACCAACGTAAACTCTGCATCCAAATCGCTCCGCATCAATTATCGGACGGTTGGAGATTATATCTCTTATATGAAGGAGGCATACCTCATCGAAGAACTGAACCGTTACGACTATTCGCTGAAAAAACAGCTTGCCTCGGATTGCAAATATTACTGCACCGATGCCGGCTTGGTGAACCTTGCCGCCTTTAGTTTTAGCGAGCAGAAGGGCCGCCTTCTTGAAAACGCCGTTTTCAATCACCTCCACCGTAGTGGGGAATCCCTCTTTTTCTTTTCAGGGAAAAACGAGTGCGACTTCCTGGTAATGAAAGGCAATAAGGTCGGCACAGCCGTCCAGGCCTGTTGGGAGATTGACGGCAAAAACCGCGAGCGCGAAGTTGGCGGGCTTCTTGAAGCAATGAAGGAGTTCGGCCTTCAGGAGGGATTCATAATTACTTATGGGCAGGAAGAGAGTTTTTCTGCAGGCGGCAAGAATATTTTTGTAATTCCGCTCTGGAAGTGGCTGCTCCAATGAGCCCTTCCAAGCCACCTGCCCTTCTTGATG
>JACCLJ010000090.1 GCA_013425425.1 Microcaldota archaeon | reverse complement strand
CATCAAGATAAACGTCGTATTTCTCCTTCACGCCCATCGCATCGAGCACTTTCTGGATGCCATCAAGGCTCAGCTCCGGAACGACCTTCTGTTTTGTTATGATATTGTTTTTCACGGCTTTCCTCACATCGACAACCGCGGAATTCATTATTCCTGCCGCTATTGCAGGCGCCCCGTGAACGACAAAATGCTCCCCGAAAAGTATTGTCTTTCCCCTTCCTACTCCTCTTCCCATAGTCATCCCCCCTATCCCTTGGCAATTCTGCCCTTTGGTTTTTTCGGCTTCAGCTCAGGATGCGCGGCAGTGAGCATCCCGGCATTCGCATAGGGCGCATAGCCGAGCGCCTCAAGCGATTTCACGACAATGTATGAATTTTTCGTTTTATCATTTCCCATCTTACCTGCAAGTTCGTCAAGCAGATCCGCGGCATTTCCGAACGATTTCCTCTTGCCGCTCACGCTTATTTCTTCATTTTCGCCGCAGAACTGGAATGCCTTTCTTATTGCGGTCTCGACTGCGTTGCAGAGTATGCCGGATACCTCCCAGTCTTCTGCGCCTTCGAGCGCGAGCTTCTTTATCCCAACCCACTCTTTGTATTTCCCTATGAAAACTATCTGCCCTTCAACAATTTCGCTCTCCGCCTTAAGGCCCGACGAGGCCTCTGGCAGGACGGATACGCCCGCATTTGCAAGCGCCCGGCTGAAGAAATAGCTTTCCGCTGCGGTTACCAGCAGCTCGTTGCTTAGCGTTTCTTCCAGCTGTTTCCTCATCCTGTTTTCCCTGATGTATTTCGCAATCGAAGGCAGGTCTTTCCCGGCTTTCGATGCTACCGCTTCGACCTTTTTGCAGTCTATCCCGGAAAATTCGTAGGCATAAGGCTCTATCTTCTTCACTATCTCGCAAAGCGCAAACGCGGCATCCTTCCCGCCTGCATTTTTCAGGCCGTATCTGGCATTGAAGCTGAACTCTTTGTATTTGCCCGAAAATATGATTTCATCCTCGCCAATCATGCCGACCCACCGCTCAGTATATCGGAAATAAGATTATAAAGGATGTCGGAGGTCGACTGCTGGCGTGGCTTGGGAACGGCATAAATCCACGCCCTGCAAGTATTGTATTGGAATGGCAGCTAGATATGCATAAGGATGCCGTGCTTATAATTTGCAACGCCCTCATGCAGCATTCGTTCTTTTTATTTCAAATCTTTCAGGAGTCTCGATTCCCAGCGCCCTGCATCTCTGGCGCATGCCCTTCTTCACCCTTCTGAGGAACATCTGCGTATCCGCGTTCATCTCCACGCGCTCGTAAACCTTTTCCAGGACGCGCCTTCTCTCCTCATGCATTCCCATCGTTTCCGGAGTCAGCTTTTTGTATCCTATGCGGCTTTTTTCCTTGCCTTCTATCGGCGTCATGCAGACCGCCGCGGTATACAGCGCCGCGTCCGTCACATGCTTTGACAACCCTATCATGATTATGTTATAAGCAAGCTCCTCCATTATCCTGCATTTTTCCGGGCTTGAGAAATTCCTGTGGTGGAATATAGTTTTTGCAATCCATTTGTAGTCCCACGATTTTTCCCTGGCTATCCCTAGTATTTCGCCCGCATTCTCCGGCTTTTCTTCTATGTTTCTCAGAAGCTTTTCGATTTCCTTGTCTCCTCTTAGTCCAACCAGTTCAACCACCCGCATGTTCCAATCCATATAAACTTATGTAACAAATCTTTTAAAACCTGAGCAGAAGATAAAATAATCAATCTTTTTAATCAAACGGATATAATTGTTTAAAACTTATTCAGCTCCTGTAGCTCAGTGGTAGAGCGCGTGCTTGGTAAGCACGAGGCCGCGAGTTCAATCCTCGCCGGGGGCTTTGAAGCATAAATTTTTAATCCGCAGCAGCGATTACCCACCATGCAGTTGTTCGGTTATGATATAACAG
>JACCLJ010000088.1 GCA_013425425.1 Microcaldota archaeon | reverse complement strand
CATAAATCAGGTTGAGTGGGCTATTGCCACCAGGAGCCAGGCAGGAAAAGGCCTCGTGATAAAAAGAGAGAAAGGCAGCAGCCTCGACGCGTCGGCAGAGCCGGACAGGACTACCTATAAAGTGGGGATTGATGCGACTATCCCCTGGGGCAGACCGAAGGAGAAATTCATTAAGGGAATCCTTGGAGAATGAGATAATGAATCTCACTGTAGAAGAAAAGGACATGCTCGAAGGAAAAGAGGGCGAGGGTGTTCAGAAGGCAATGGAGATCCTCGTCGCCTTGGGGGAGATATACGGCGCAAGGGACATGATCCCCATTACCAGTTCCCAGGTTTCCGGCGTGAGCTACAAGAACCTCGGTGACGCGGGCCTTGAGTTCCTGCAGGACTGGGCGGCGAAGGGCGCGCGTGTCAGGGTCCCTACGACGTTGAATCCCGCGGGCGTTGACATCGAGAAATGGAAAGAGCTCGGCATCTCGAAAGAATTCGCAGAAAAACAGATCGAATTGATGGCCGCATATGCGGCCATGGGCGTCGCCGCCTCATGCACATGCACGCCTTACATGATCGGCAGCGCGCCGAAATACGGCGAACACGTTGCATGGTCTGAGTCTTCGGCAGTGTGTCATGCGAACTCGATCCTGGGCGCAAGGACTAACAGGGAGGGCGGGCCTTCCGCTCTGGCGGCTGCGATCGCGGGCAGGACTCCGAACTACGGATTGCATCTTGACGCGAACAGGAAGGCAACGCTCGTGGTCGAGGTGGAATGCGAGATGAAAGACTACGCGGATTACGGAGCGCTCGGCTATATCGTAGGAAAGAAGGCGGGGAACAAGGTTCCATATTTCATATTCAAAAAGAACAAAAAGATCAAGACCGATTGCTTTAAGACCCTTGGAGCGACGATGGCTGCTGCAGGCTCTGTCGCATTATACCACGTCCACGGCGTAACGCCCGAAGCAAAGAAACAGAACATGGTAATGTCTTATGCCGAAAAGATCGCTGTCCGGGACTTGAAAGAGGGATATGCTGCTCTGGATTCCGGAACGGACGATATCGACTACGTTGCCATAGGCTGCCCGCATGCATCGCTTGACGAGCTTGCGGAAATAGCGGGACTCCTGAAAGGAAAGAAAGTATCGGCGACCCTTTGGATAACCACTGCAAGGAAGATAAAGCAGGCTGCGGGGCTGCTGGTGGAAGAAATAGAGAATAGCGGGGCGCACGTCGTAAGTGACACATGCATGATAGTCGCGCCGATAGAGGAGCTCGGTTTCAAGTCGATGGCGACGAACGCGGGGAAGGCGGCCTTCTATGCTCCATCTCATTGCGGACTCAAAGTAAGGTACGGGCCTTTGGAGAAGTGCGTAAATGCGGCAATAACCGGGAGGTGGGCTTAGGTTGGAACTTTCGGGCAGGATCATAAAGAAAGGAGAAGCGAAAGGAATTGCGCTGGTCTCAAAGACGCCGGTATCCTTCTTCGGTTGCATTGATCCGAAGACAGGGATCGTTACCGAGAAAGGCCACGAGCTATTTGGACGGAGCATAAAGGACGTGGTGCTCGTATTTCCTTACGGCAAAGGATCTACGGTCGGCTCATACGCTCTCTACCGGATGAAAAAGGAGGGCACGGCGCCCAAGGCGATAATAAACGCAGAATGCGAACCCATTGTTGCGGTGGGGGCGATCATTTCAGACATCCCGTGCTTGGATAAGATCGATATTTCGAAGATAAAAACCGGGGATACTGTAGCAGTTAATGAAAATTTGGTTAAAATCGATTGAAAAAAAATGGCAAAAAGAAAAGAGCTTGTGGTAGTGAAACTGGGCGGCTCAGTCATCACTTTAAAGGATCAGAACAGACTTGAAATAAATTCCGGCAATCTGGAGAGGCTTGCGAAAGAGATCACGGAGGCCTGGAAGGCGAAGGGTTTCTCTCTTGTGGTCGTGCATGGCGCCGGCCCGTTCGGTCATGTACCTGCAAAAAAATATGAACTGGATAAAGGTCTTAAAGGAGATAAACAAGTCATAGGTTTCTCCGAGACCCATGCATCGATGGAGCGTCTTAATTCCCGGGTCGTTGATGCGTTGCGCAGGAAGGGTCTTGACGCGGTTGCTTTCCAGCCTTCGGCGGGAGGAATTTTACGGAACGGGAAGCTGGTTAAATTCCCTGTCGACGTATTGGAGAATATGTTGGGCATGGGGCTTGTCCCTGTGGCATACGGCGACGTGCTGTTCGATGAGGAAAGAGGCGTTTCAATACTTTCCGGGGATCACCTGGTGCCTTACCTTGCTGAAAAGCTTAAAGCCGGACGCGTGATTTTGGTCGCAGACGTCGGCGGGGTCTACAATAAGGACCCGAAGAAGAACATGGATGCGAAGATAATGAAAGAACTGAGCCGCGGCAACGTCCACGAAATCAAGGAGATAGGTTCTTCCAGGGGCGTCGATGTCACCGGGGGTATGGAGAAGAAACTTGAAGAGCTTTTGAGGCTTGCAGATGTTGGGATAGAGTCCGAGATAATAAGCGGCTTGGAGCCCGGCCTTCTGAAGCGGAGCCTTCTTGGCGGGAAAGGCCTTGGGACTATAATAAAGAAAAAAACATAAAGAATAATGCGCGATGAAAATCAAAGACAGGAAACTAGATCATTTAAGGATATGCGTGGAAGAGAAGGTGGAGGCCGGAAGCACCGGTTTAGAGGATGTGCGGCTTGTGCATAAGGCTCTGCCCGAGATCGATTACGATTCGGTGGACATGAGCGTTCGTTTCCTTGGGAAAAGGCTTGATTATCCGCTGATAATCGAGGCGATGACCGGAGGAGTTCCGGAAGCCGAAAAGATAAACAAGGAACTTGCGTCGGTGGCTCAGGAATACAATATCGGTTTTTCGGTCGGGAGTCAGAGGGCCGCTATAGACGACCTAAGTCTTGCCGCTACTTTCCAGGTCAGGGATGTCGCTCCCGGCATCCTTCTGATAGCAAACGTCGGCGCCATCCAGCTGAACTACGGCTATTCGCTTAAGGAGTGTCTTGCCGCCGTCGACATGATAGAGGCCGACGCTCTTGCTCTGCATTTGAATCCGCTGCAGGAAGCGGTCCAGTCTGAGGGGAATAGGAATTTTTCAGGCCTGGCCAAGAAGATAAACGACATCTCGGGAAAATTGCCCAAGCCGG
>JACCLJ010000082.1 GCA_013425425.1 Microcaldota archaeon | reverse complement strand
GGCGGGATGGTTCTCGTGGGTGAACCCATGCAATCCATCCCTGTTTTTCTCGCGCTTGGGCTTGCGAATGGGGGGAGCCTCTATTTCATTCCGATACTGATTAGCCTTTACCTGATCTATCCCATCCTCCTACGGCTGCAGAAAATGATCGGTTGGACCAACCTCCTTCTCCTTTCCCTTTGTTTTTCTGCCATCTCTGAATATGCGAATCTGCAGTACAATGCTGCCCTGTGGAATGCCAATCCCGTTTCTCTCGCCTTTTTCGGCAGGCTTCTCTTCGTGTTCACTGCCGGGATGGCCCTTTCGAAAATAGATTCCAACAAGATGGCCGGGTGGTTACCGGCTTCTATCGCACTGTCCGTTTTATTCTCCCTGGCGATTCTGTCGAGATCGGCCGGGTTGTACGTTCTTGCGTACCTTTTCGCGCCTGTAGCGTTCTCATGCCTTCTCCTGAACATGCATCGGATTGCCATGAAGACGATGCCAGCCCTCGCCAGGCTGTTTGAGGAGCTGGGGAGGAATACATTGATCATGTATATGATGCAATCGACGGTCCTTTTTTTCATCCTCAAACCCCTAATCCAAGAAAATGTTCCGACATGGATATCTTTCATCGTTCTGGTCTTGCTGACTACCGTTATCAGCTATGCAAGCTCGCTGATTTTCACCCGGGCATACCGCAGCATCCTCATGATCATCGGGGTTTCCCGGCAATGTGACAGATAATGAATTATTTATAAGACCTTCAAATCAAATACCGCTTCGTGAAGATCGCTATAGGGGTCCCCAATGAGCTGGATGGAAAGCTCTACAACGGCTTTATTACCGCCTTCAGGGACATCAACATGGCATTGGCTGACCATCAAAGGATCGTGTTCGCGCCGAGCGGCGGGGATGTGGACTTGGAGGGCGGGATACGGGACCCTGCCGATCCGATGAATCAATACTATAACACAGAATCAATGGCCAAGGATTTCGCGAAAAAGGTCGGAAACGCGAACCCGGATGCGATCCTGGCATTCACCATGATGGGGCGCTTCATTTCCCGGAAGCACATCACCTATACATCGAACGTGCCTTATAAGAAAGCGGCCAAGCTTATCGAAGGCGAGTACCCTGAGACGGCCCATTTCGAGAAACTCGCGAGGTATTATCGGTTTGTCGCCGGGAAGGAGAGGGAGAATTATGAAAAAGCAGAGCGGATCATTGTCCTTTCCAACAAGATTCGGGAACTGATAATCGAAGAGCATGGCATCAGCCCGGATAAGATAACGTATATCCCAAGGCCGATCCCGCGTTTCAATTGGGTTGGCAGTCCCAAAAGAGATCGGGGAATCAGGTTCATCATCATGCCTGCAGAGCTGAGGGTGATGAAGGGCATCCGCTATGCCATAGAGACGATGAAGATCCTGAAGAAGACCATGCCTGAGGCTGTCCTTGTCATATGCGGAAGGCTGAATAATTATGAACGGGATTACATAAAATCGCTTCTCGCTGATGCGAAGGGGAAGGCGAATATAATCTTAGCCGGCTTCTTAGGCAAAGAGCCGTACCACGCATACCTGAAGATGGCCGACTGCGCGTTCATGCCTTTCTGCTTTGACGAGTGCCCCATCGCGCTGTCCGAATGCATAGGGCACGGGCTGCCGGTGGTCACGAACGAATACGCCGGCTATGAAAAGAAGATAATAGACACGTTCGGATACTGCGCCAGGCACAAGGATACGGAGGATTATGCAGAAGGGCTCACGCGCATGCTATCGGATTCCGGTTTCGCAGGGAAAAAAGCGGAAGGCGCAAAAAGCGTAGCGCAGAAATTCAATTTTGACAGGTACAGGAGGGAAGTCAAGCATGTCTTTGAGGAATTTGGAGAAGCTTAAGATCGTCGAGGGCGACGACATGTCACCGAGCATCGACCCCAGGGAGCTCCTCCTGCTCGATAAAGGGGCTGTGCCGGAGATAGGGGACGTGGTCCTGTTCGAGAACCGATTCGGAGTGAAGATTGCGCACCGCCTAATCCATCGATTTTGCGGATATTGTTTCACCAAGGGGGACAAATGCCCGCTTTTCGATTTCCCGTTCAAGAAGGAGAAGCTGATGGGGGTGGTCGTGGGAAAGCGGAAGCATGTCAAGAAAAAGTTTTTGGCGGATCTGCTGCTCGCGTTCTTCTTGCCCCAGTTCATCATATACTCGAAGATATTCGGCCTGAAGAACAAGAAGTATTTCCGCGCCCTCTCTTTCGCTTCGAGATATTACCCGCTTGTCGAGGTGAACGAAGATGCATGACTATTACGATTTTGCGGGCGTCAGTCTCAGAATACGGCACGATGGAGACGGGCTTTTCAGGAGCATAGACAAGGAGATCCGGTATTATGGGGCAGGAGAAGCTGCGGACCCGGATTGCAGCGCCGAATTTCATCTTCCTGACCGGAAGCCAACCGCGGCAATCCCCAAAAAAGCGATCCGCACCAATATCCTGGACGGACAAGCCGTTTATCTGCACGACGGGCAGATTTTCCTCTCTGGCAGGGACAACGAGTATGTCATCTGCATGGATTTCGAGAAAAAACGCATGACCGTGGATTATGCTGAAGACAGCAAAGCGCTTCAAAACGTATCTAGATGGCTGCTGAAATTGCTGATAATCAAGACGGCAGAAGAGAAAGGGATGTCGTATGTCCATGCTTCGGCAGCGCATTACAAGGGGAAAAATATCGTTTTCTGCGGAGACAGCCATTGCGGCAAATCTTCTTCCTTGATAAGGCTGATACGGCAGGGTGCGAGAGCTATCAGCGATGATTCGGTCATATTCGATGGCACCCATATCATTCCGTTCACCTTGAACACCACCATCGACGGGGATCTGGAAAAACGGTTCGGCATAAAATCAGGATCCTTCGATATCGGCTTCTATATGGATCACACGCAACGGTATAAGAACGTGGATATCCTGGTCTTTTTGAAGATATGGAACAACGATACCAGCGAGATAAAGCCCCTAGACGGCAATCTGGCGCTGCTGAGCCTGATAAGGAGCTATCAAAAAGAATTGAGCTTCACATCATGTGCGGCGAGGGACAGGGGCGGCCCCGAGCTCTCTAAACAGATATTCGGAAGATATGCCGCTTTGGTGGAGAATGCTAAATGTTTCTCGTTTTACGCAGGATTTGACGAAGAAGAAGTGATAAAAACCCTAATCGATTTCTTGGACAGGGCATAACGGCATCAGCGTTTGACAAGCATAGAGGTCAGCACAAAAACCAGCCTGATCCAGTTCATAGGGTAGGCCAGAAAGAACAATCTCGAGGTGGGCTCTATATTCGTCCTTTCCCACAGGATATCCTTCGGGGGGAAAAGCCGGTCCCACGTAAAATGGCACGCAAAGATGAAGACTGGCTTTTTCAGATAAGACATCCGCGATGGCGGGCGCAATCTTGCCATGATAAGGGGTGGAATCGCTACATTTTCCTTGCAGGATCCGTTCAGGTATCTGAGAGTCAGGTAAACGAGTTCCGTCTGCTCCAGAGCGGCAAGGATCCCAATGAATCCATCCCAATCGATATCATGATTGCGGACCAGGATATTTATATCCCGTATCCACCGCTCCTTATCGCAAAGGAAGAGATGATGGTATGCGTTATGCAACATCACTTCCAGGAGCTGCGCTTCTGTCGGAGGGCAGGGGATGCTGACGCCGTCCAGCTTCAGGAAGATTTTATCGGTCATGAGAGGCAGCTTTCCGGTAGAGAGGTAGTTGAATAGGCGGAAGTGAATCTCGATTGGTAGCATGTCTTTGGATACTAGTTTCAGGTCATGGGCATTATCCAGACCCGGTTTTCTAAGCGCTTGGAGCTCTTCTAACCGGTCATATTCGTAACCGTACCGCCCGATCAGCAGATTGGCGACTTTCTCGACCTCTTCTTTATCTAGTAAGATATCGAGATCGGCGAATTCACGCTCGGGCTCGAAATAGGAGAGCGAGACGCCTTTCAGTACCACATAATCTACATGGTTCCCATTCAAGAATTTTATGACATCGAGCGTCTGCTTTATGCGCTTTTCCTGCATGAGCAATGAGAATTTCTTTCTGGCTTTTTCGCTCAGGTGGCTCCGCACGTAATCCGGGTCAGGGTTGGCCTTCATGAGCGAACAGATCTCTCTGACGACTTCATTATCGCGGTTTCTAGCCTGCCCGGTCATGCATCTGATGTGGATGGTACCGATTAAAAATATGATTCAACAGCTTTATCAGTGAGAGATATGGATGTTGAGATCAGCGTCGTCATTCCGACCTACAACCGCGCAGGGGACATCAGGCAGTGCTTGGCCGCCCTCGAACGCCAGAGCATCCCAAAGGAAAGATTCGAGGTCATAGTAGTTGATGGCGGATCTTCGGATGACACATTGGATATCGTCGAGTCTTTCAAGCGCAAAGGCTCATCGGGCCTGTCCTATCATGTGGAAAAGAAAAGGGGCGCGGCAGCAGCACGGAATGTCGGGATAATGAGGGCTAGGGGGCGGTTTATCGCATTCACGGATGATGACTGCGTACCTGATCCGGGCTGGCTGTCGGAGCTGTCAGGCGCCTTTCCGCAAGACGAGAAGTGCGCGGGCATAGGCGGGGTAGTCGTCCCGCTCGAAGACTGCCTGATTGCGAGATATCTGGATTTCAAAAGAGCCGGCCGGGGGGTGGGATTTGGGAACATGGCGATCCACCTTGCGACCACGAACGCCATGTACAGGCGCCGGGCCCTGCTGGACGTGGGCGGTTTCGACGAACGGATAATCATCGGGGAGGACATCGACCTGTCGCTCAGGATTCTCAGAAAGGGATATTACCTCAAGAATTTCGATTTTGGGAAAGTCGGACACAGATATGTTACGGACGTAGGAGGCCTCTACAGGAAATCCTTCCTCCACGGGACCGGGGTGGCGACCGTAGCCCGGCTGGAGGGCAAGGCGCTGGACAGGAGCTGGGCGACGCTGCTCCGCAACCTCATTTCACCACGCTCATACTTCGACAAGTATGGCGGCGGGAAGCGCGGGTTATATGAACGGGCCGCCTTTGCGGTGCTGCACCGAATACAGACAATCGGGTTCCACAACGGCTATTGCTCCGAATCCAGAAAAACAGGTCACATTTCCAGGAGATAGACCCCGAGCGGGCCTATATCCTCGTCCCACACTTCCTTGATTTCCGGCTTGACGTAGCTAATCTTCTCCATTTTCGCTCACCAGCCCGTGCTTCAGGGCATTTTTAATGAAATCCGCAAGATCTGCTTCGAGATTTTTGACAGACACGCAATTATCCTGGATTATTTTCTTGAGGTCTTCCGCTTCAAATTTCGCGTTCGATTTTTTCCATAGCAGTTTTGCGGTTGCATTCAGCTCCATCATCCGGCCGGAACGGGTGTCGAATATCAGTAATCCGGTGTCTGTATCTTTTTCAATCAGGTTCGGATTCTTGGAGTACGGCATCGATTGCTATTCTCGGGTTATCAATAAAAATCTATTTATCGAGTAGATTTAATCCCGCCGTACAGCGGTCGGTTTAAATTATTATGCACAGCCATAATCCACAAAATAGCGGAGGTATCATTATGTCCGTAGTAGATTTCGGCGAATACAAGGGAAACAAGCTCATCGTCCTGAAAAGGAATGAGGATGACAAATACCCATTCCAGTTCGGAAAGACGAAGGCGAAGCTGATAGTGGAAAATTTCGAAGAGATAAGGAAATTCGCCGAAGAGGAATGAGGTGAACCAGGCATGAAAGTAAGGGCAAGCCACATATTGGTAAATTCAATGGAAAAGGCGAATTCGATAATCGCTGATCTTGGGAAAGGCGGGGATTTCGCCGCGCTGGCGAGAAGATACTCCTCCTGCCCGAGCGGGAAGCAGGGCGGGGACCTGGGCTTTTTCTCGAAAGGCCAGATGGTGAAGGAATTCGAGGATGTTGCATTCTCGCTCGAACCGGGGAAAGTGTCCGGGCCCGTGAAAACGCAGTTCGGCTACCATATCATAAAGGTAACCGAAAGGAAATAATTCCCGGTTCCTCCGGGCATTCTTATTTTAAACATTATCTGCGTTCTGGAATCATGAAAATAGCCAACGAAAAAAAATATTTTGCGCTGCTGATACTTGCGCTTCTCGCGTTTTTCCTGCTTTTTGCCTTCCTGCCTCTCCTTGCGGGGATATCCGGCGCGGCTATAATATACGTTCTTTTCAAGCCATTGTACCTGAAACTGCTCAACAGGACAAAAAACAAGACAGTATCCGCGGTTTCCGTCATAGTCCTGTCATTCGTGCTCATCATAATCCCGCTATCCTATCTTGCCTACCTTTTCTTCGCCGAAGTAGGCTACATACTCGCAGATGCGCAGCAGATAACGGATACCCTCGCTCCGTTCGCCGCATATCTCGGATACGATTCGGCGGCGATAACCGCCCTGATAATGAGCCACGTGGATGTGCTGGCGGCTTTTGTAAGCGGCATCAGCATCGTCGTGGTGGAGGCCGTCGTGAGCTTTACGCTCAACGTAGTGGTATTGTACCTCCTCCTATACTATGCGCTGACTGAAAATGAAAAAGCGACGAAGACGATGCAGACAATCATTCCGTTCAGCGAAAAAAATGCAAACCGGCTCATGAAGGAGTTCAGCCATGTGATCAACACGACATTCATAGGCAACGGCGCGGCTTCCATCGTTCTCGGAGTGCTGCTTGCCGCGGGCCTGGCTTATCTCGGTTCGAACCATTTCTTTTTCTGGGTGCTGGCCGGCACCATAATGGCCTTCATCCCGATAATCGGCATACAGGTCATATGGATACCCGCGGCTGCCTATTATCTGATTACGGGAAACTATCCTGCGGGAATCGGAATTCTTCTCTGGGGCGCTTTCCTGAGCTATATTTTCGACGGCTTTGTCAGGCAGAGAGTCCAGCGGCAGGTGGGGGAGATGCATCCGCTGATATCGCTCATAGGGCTGATTATCGGCATAATGTATTTCGGTGTGACGGGAATAATCATAGGGCCGCTCATTCTTGCCGTATTCGTGCTGATGGCGCAGATGTTCAGGGAGGAATACCTGCCGGGATGGTAAAAATAAGACGCATTTCTCTTTATACTCTCATTCGCACTCGGCTGCAAGCGCTGGGATTGCCCCATAGCTTGAAACATCCGCACTTGAATAGCCGCTGAACAGCTGGCATCTTCCAGTAACTTCCTGCACGGTTACGTCTATCCGCCTGCCATCAGATATCGCGGCTATGTCCCCGTTTAAATCAGTCCTGAAAAGGCTTCCCGCACCGCTGGCGCCCTGCGCATAGATGTTCGATAGCGCGGCCTGCCTGGGATGGTAATAGCCGTCAACAACGCTTCTTGCCCTGTCGGTTGAAATCGCATAATAGCGCGCGCCTACCGCCGCAAGGAAAGGCGGCGTTGAAGATGTCGCGCTGCCGTGGTGGTCGACCTTAAGGAAATCGGATTTTATTTCCGCGCCTTTCTGCGCGAGTGCCTGCTCGCAATTGCTTTCGCAATCGCCTGCAAACAAGAATGAGGTGTTGCCATAAACCATGCGGAGGACGACGGAATTCTCATTTTCATTCGACGTATCGCTATTGGACGGCCAGCATCCCTCCGGCCGGTCGTACGGGGCGAGGAGCCGTGCCCCGGAAAGGCAGGAGTCGATGTTGAGCTCCATGTCATGGCTTACGGCGACGTGCGGGCGGGATGAGAGATAGCTCTCGAAGGTGCGCTGCACGCCGCTCGAATAGCTGCCACAGTTACCGTTGTCGTATACAGTTCCCACTTCAAAATCCGAGAATACGTCTTCCATGCCGCCGATATGGTCTTCATGATAATGCGATGCGATCAGGTAATCTATCCTGCTTACATGCATGCGCTTGAGGAAGGCGATGGCATTGGCTGAGGAATTCCTCTTCATGCCGGAGCCGGAATCTATGAGGATGGTTTTGTTTCCCGGCGTGATTATCAGTATCGCGTCCGCCTGGCTGACATTGATCACATACACCTTGAGCAGGCCGCACCCTTCGGGCACGGCAACGGGCGGATTGTTTTGTGGCTGGGGTTGCGGTTCGCCCGCTTCGTTTTCATTCAAAACACGCAGCGCCATGAATGCCGCAAACGCCAGCAAGGCGAGGAGTACGAGAATCCTTATCAGCCGCTTCTTTCTCATGCGAATACCGTGAGATTAACGGATGCGGATTTAAAAAACCTGGGCCGGATTTAGCTTTAAATATACAATCAGGCATATTAACCACATGTCAGAATGCATATTTTGCAGCATTGCAAGGGGAAAATCGCAGAGCACGAAGATATACGAAAACAGGAACATGCTGGTCTTCATGGACACCAAGCCCATTACGCCGGGCCATCTGCTGATCATCCCGAAAAAGCACGCCGAACTGCTCACCGAACTGGAAGACGAGCTGGTCGGGGAATTATTCAGGGTCGCCAAAAAGATGGCCACGGCGCTGAAAAAGTCGAAACTGAAATGCAGGGGCGTCAACTACATCCTGGCCGACGGAACCGAAGCGGGGCAGGAGATTTTCCACGTGCATCTCCACGTCATACCGAGATACCGGAGCGACGGCTTCTGGCTCCACATGCCTCCGAAGTATGAAAATGAGACATCGAGAGAGGACCTGGAGCAGGTCGCCGCGAAAATCAGGTTCTATTCGGAAGACTAGCAAAAAAGCCGCTTGGAACATATAAAAAGATTAACCGCCCAGACCGGTTCATGGCAAAATGCTTTCTTTGCGGAAAGGAGAAAGAGACCCGGAGGGTTTTCATGGGGCGGGCAAGGGGCTTTGCGGACCTCTGCTTCGACTGCGTCCTGAAATTCCATAAGATAGAGCATGAAAAATAGGCATCGCGGGTGGCTGCATGGCTGAAGAAAAGACGACGGTGGTTGAACGAATATACTCCGTTGCGGCATTAGCCCTGGTATTCATCTTCCTGCTCCTCGTCTTCTCCATAGTGCGCACGAGCATCTTCGGGCAGGTGGAGGAGGAGAAGCACGTATATTTCGAGATAGTTTTCCTCCTGCTTCTTGCGGTGCTCGCGGAAATGGCGGTGTTTTACCTCAAGCAGCAGAGCGTCATAATCCTCATGCTTCTGGGAATGGTCATGAGCGCAAGCTTCATGGGCCTCATGTGGGGCTTTCTTCTCTCCCTTAACCTGCCATTCAGCCTTCCTCCAAACCCGCCGGAGATAATACGGGACCAGGGCGTGATAGCGGTCTTCGCGCAGCTCGGCGCGGTAATCCTCCTTTTCAAGGTCGGGCTTCACAGCCGGATAGAGCGCATATTCTCGAAAGAGAACATGATGGTTGCGACCGCGGGCGTCGTTCTCCCGTTCGTCTGCGGCTATCTTTACGCTTCCATGACAGGAGGAGATTTCGCATATTCCATGTTCGTCGGAGCCGCGCTGACCGCAACCAGCGTAGGCGTCACGGTTGCGATACTCAAGGACATGGGGCTGCTCGGCAAAAGATTCGCCGAGGTGATAATAGGCGCGGCAGTGATAGACGACGTGCTCGGCCTGCTCGTCCTTTCCATCGTCATAAACGCGACTTCCGCGGAAGGCGGCGCGCTTGCCAGCGTCGCAACGACATTCCTCACGGTGCTCGTTTTCATGGCGGGTGCGGTGCTTGCGAGCAGGTATTTCATAAAATATTACGACAGGAAGGAGATGGGCGCAAGGCGGTTCCTGATTGCCATG
>JACCLJ010000058.1 GCA_013425425.1 Microcaldota archaeon | reverse complement strand
CTGTATTCTTGGCATGCACAGCTATTTTAGCCTTCCTCTATTCCGCGCCGCCAGTAAGGCTAAAGAGGTTCCCAATTGCCGCATCAGCGACACTCGCACTACTGGCGCTGTTAGTAGTTCTCGGGGGGTTTTCAGTGTTTGCAAAAGACCGGGCTGTGGAACTGTTCCCGCAGCAGATTGCTATTGCAATCCTGCTGGTCTACACGCTCGGCACCAACTACAAGGACCTAAAGGGCATCGAGCTTGACAAAAAAGACCGGGTCTACACAATACCTGTCCTGCTGGGCGAGAATAGGGGTAAAATATTAATTTCCATTATGACTGTTTTTTCGTCAGGCAGCGGCTTCAGGGTTTTTTTCCTTGCCCTCCGCATCACGCCCACGGTCTGCGCGACTTCATAGGGCACGGGTATGTCCTCGCCCGTCCAGGAAGGCGTGATTATATCCAGGCCGGCGCTCGGGCTCGCAAGCACCTCCGTTTCCGTGATGTCGACGGCCTGCCAGACCTGCCCCTTGGAGAGAAAGAGCGCGCCGGATTCGAGATTTGCGACGAAATCCTCATCGAGCGATGCTATGGCGCGGTTGGCGGATATGTCCTTGAGGACGTACCGCTTCACCTTGGGTATCGTGCTGAGGTTGGAAAAATAATATTCCCTCGCCCGTATTTTCGGCTTTATCATTATCCGCTTCCCGTCATCGTATTCGTCGTAGAATATCAGCCCCTCGCTGTAAAGCTGGAGCGCCGTTTTCCTCAGCTTTTCGTAGCTTATGCCGTATGCGCCGGAGCGGCCGAGGATCCTGTGCGCATCCTCAAGCGATATGCCGCGCCTGTCGAGCGCAAGGCCGATTAGCTGGTGGGCGATGACGTCCAGTGCGCCCTTTTCGCAGTTCTTGCCCTCCATCCATCCGTTTTCCGCAAGGGATATGACCGCCTCCGATTCCAGCTCGTCGTCAAAATCCGTCGCAAGGATTATCCCCCTCGGGGTTTTTGATATCGAATGGCCGGAGCGGCCTATGCGCTGGATGAGCCTGAAAACCTGGTGTGGAGAGCCGTATTGCACGACGAGCTCCACGTCCCCGATGTCTATGCCGAGCTCGAGCGATGAGGTGCAGAGAAGGGATTTTGTTTCCCCGCTCTTGAACTTCTCTTCGGCGGATATGCGCACCTCTTTCGAAAGCGAGCCGTGATGCACCTCTACCGGTGCGTTGTTTTTCCTGAGCCATGCGCCTATCTCCTCCGCGCTGCTGCGCGTGTTCACGAAGATGAGGCAGCGGTGCTTTTCCGAAAGCTCCCTGAGCCTTGCGAGGCGTTTCTCCTGTTCGGAAAAGTATTCCACCTTCATGTCCATATTTCTTTTCTTTCCCGCCTCGACGACGGAATACTCCCGCTCCCCGAAAAGCATCCTGCCGGCTTCCATCTCGTTCGCGACCGTGGCGCTTATGCCGATGCGCTGGAATTTCGCTATCTCCGCAAGGCGCTCAAGGCCGAGGGAGAGCTGCGCTCCCCGCTTGTTGTCAACGATGTCATGGATTTCGTCCACTATCACGTAGCGGATGTTCGCGAGATGCGTACGCATTATCTTGCCGAGAAGCAGCGCCTGCACGCTTTCCACGGTCGTGAGCATCACCTGCGGCGGCGCCTTCCTGTGCTTCGCCCTCTCCGCCTGGGTGGTGTCGCCGTGGCGCACATCCCGGCTTACTCCGTATTTGTCGCACCAGTAGTGGAACCTGGACAGCAGGTCGCGGTTGAGGGAACGCAACGGCGTGATATATAGTACGCAGATGCCGCTCTCCTCCGGCTTTATCTTCTCCAGCACCGGAAGAAGCGCGGCCTCCGTTTTTCCGTAGCCCGTGGGCGCGAGAATCAGCACGTTCCTGCCTTCGGCTATCCGTGGCATCGCCTCCTTCTGTATCTCCGTAAGGTCGCCGAAACGCTCCTTTATCAGCCCGACTGAGTCCATCAATATTATTTATGCGTTTTTCATTTAAAAATCCGACTAAAAAGAAGCTATCTCCTGCACCTGCATGTGGATTGCGACGCCTCTCGCGCTACCCTGTCCTGCCTTGCGGACAGCATATGCTCGGCCAGCGGCCATGCGAATGGCCTGTCCGGCCATATCTGGGTTCTGACAGTAGCCGTTTTCGTTTCGGGTCTGAGGATTTTTCCGCTCGTGTTCTTCGCTGCTTCATCTCCTGCACACAACATTTGATTCACCTTTCGTTTCCGTTAGTTTTCCCTGCCAGCTGAGCTATTCGTAAAGCAATAGCGCTGAGAGTGAACAAACTGATTGTTGGCTTCTTATTGAAACAGAAAATATTTAAATGTGGTGGTTAAAGTTGTGGCCGGATGCAACCCATCTGTATATAAAACCCATCGAAGCTTAATTTACCAAATAAGAATTTTCAGTAAATTGAAGTGATTTAAATGAAAGTAGCTGATTTGAGAAGTGGCTCCTTTGAAGGTTCTGTCGAGGGAGAGATCACGGAATTGGAAGAACCGAAGAAGATAACGACGAAGTTCGGCAAGCAGCTGACGGTTGCAAACGGCACGCTCCGCGATGACAGCGGCGAGATAAAAATCGCACTCTGGAACGAGGATGCGGACAAATTCTCGAAAGGCGACACCGTAAGGATAACGAACGGCTGGGTTTCGGAATTCAAGGGAGAGCTTAAGGCTTCTCCGGGAAGGAATGGAAAAATAGAGAAGATATAACCGGGATAAAGCCCTAAAGAGTAGAAAGGAATTTTTCCCATTCCTGCTCCCCTGCAGGAATTTCTATTTTCTTCTTTTTTGATGCGGCACCTGAAAGGATGCGCACCGGCTTTCCGAAAATATCCTCAAGCCCGCGAATTAGCTCGAGGTTCGCCTTGTTCTGTTCGGGAGGGGATTTCAGGTAGATTTTCACGGCACCATCTTTTGCGGTGATGCGGAACTTCGGCGAAGCGGGGACGACTGAAACGCCCAGGATCATGCAATCACCTTGAAAACGCCGAAACGAGCTCATCTTCCGTGACCGGGCCCGCGTAGACGCTGCCGTCTATCACGACGGACGGATACTCGGAAATTCCGAACTGGCGCATAAAGCCTTCGGCGACTGGGCTTCCGAGGTCGCCGTCAAAAGAATAGATGCGGACGGATATGTTCGATGCGGCAACCGCATCCCTCGCGGCAAGATTGTCCGCGCCCTGCTGCCTGCAGGCAGAGCAGTTTTTGTTCGAATAGAAATAAAGCAGCAGGACGGTATCGTCGCCGCAGATCTCCTTCAGCTTTTTCGAGAGGAGATAGGACTGGGCTTCAAACAGGAAATACTGCTTCTTCAGCTCCGGCGCCTCCACGTTCCTCCTGTCCTCGAGGAAGCTCAGCTCATAGCCGACCTGCTCCCTTTTTTCTTCAAGGGACGACAGCTCAGAAGCGTAAACCGGGCAGAAGGCGGATGAATTCTCGTCCATGAGGAAAAGGAGCTGCGTCGTGGCAAGCTGTTGCGAGAGCGATTCCACTTCGGATGAAAGCGATTGCACTTCGCCCTTGTCAAGGAGCGTGCCGATGTATATGCCTGCGATGAAAACCGCTGCCGAGATGACGAATGCCGTAAGGTATAACGGCCATGCTACGGTTCTTTCCATAGTCACCATGTGGTTTTCTGCCTCCCGATTT
>JACCLJ010000028.1 GCA_013425425.1 Microcaldota archaeon | reverse complement strand
GGGAGCTTTTTTCCAGCGCAGTGCCGACCTGTATTATGTCCGCGCCAGCCTTTATCACGGCCTTCGCCTCTTCAGGCGTCCTTATGCCACCTGCTGCGATATAGGGACTGTCTATTGCCGAACGTACCGCGCTTATCATTTCGAGCGGCACGTGGCCCTCCTTCGGATTGCTTCCCGCATCCGTTATCACGAACCTGAATCCCATGTATTGCGCGGCTAGGGCATACGCAGCCGCGATCTTCGGCTTGCTGCGCGGGATGAGCCTGGAATCGCCGACCCATCCGACCGTTCCGCCCGGTTCGACAACGAGATACGCGACTGAAAGCGGCTCCACGCCGTACTGTTTCAGCACCGGCGCGGCGAGCATGTGCGCCTCGCTTATCCAGTATGGATTGCGGGAATTCAGCATCGACATGAAATAAACGGCATCCGCGTATTTCGTAAGCGTGCCTATGTTGCCGGGAAAGAGCACGACCGGCTTCGAGACGCCCTCTTTTATCCTCTTTGCGGCCTCGTCAAGCACGACGCCCTGAACTCCCGTGCTTCCACCGATGAGAATCACGTCCGCGCCCGCCTCGTCCGCATTTTTCGCGGTTTTTACGGCATCGCCCAGGTTACCGTAATCGAGCGGGTCTATGAGTGCGAAGAAAAGCGCTTTTTTCCTGTCAAGCTCTTCAAGAATGTATTTTTCGACCGTTCCCATTGCCTCTCACCCAAAAGGATATACCTTCCAAATAGGTTAAAAAACGCTCAGTAGGGGCTCTCGTCCCTCACGAAAAGCACAAGGAATACGATCGCAAGGCATGCTATCGCCATCGAGAAGATGAATGTCGCCGGCGCGCCGAAAAGCGGTATCGTCCAGAGGAAACCCGCGATGAGATTCGCAGGCAGCGATGCGAGTCCGGTAAGGCCTTTGTAGGAGCCGATGGCGCTTGCATAGTTGTTGTTTTTCATGTGCTCCACAAGGAAAACCTGCGGCACCGTCTTGGCGGTTGCCGTGAAAAAACCGAGCATGATGAAGAGCAGGAATACCGCCATCATGGAGGGGAAGAATGTGAAGCCGACGAGCACGGAGAGGAAAAGCAGCATCGCGACCAGGACCGTCTTCTTGGCTCCGATTTTATCCGCCATGATGCCTACCGGCAGCGAAAAAGCCGTGTACGCCGCGTTATATGCGATATAGGCTATCGGCACCGCAAAAAGCGGAAGGTAGTCATTCGCCCTCAGAAGGAAGAACATCATGCTGAAGTTTCCAAGGTATAGGAAGGACATTACGAAAATGAAATTCCTGACGTTCCTGTTCCCGAAAATATGGTTGAATGCTATCCGCGGCACCGTAGTTGGCGACGGCATCTCTTTCAGGAAAAGAAGGACTATGACCGCTATGACGGCGGGCACGATCGCGACCAGAAAGATGGTCCGGTAGGTCTGCTCCGTATAGACGTTGTTGAAGAAGAACACCGCGATGAAGGTTGCCAGAAGGGGGCCGGCTATTGCGCCGAGACTATCGAACAGCTTCCTGAATCCGAATGCCCTTCCGAGGTTTTTCTTTGTCTCGGAAAGGCCGATGAGCGCGTCCCGCGGCGTTTCCCGTATTCCCTTCCCAAGCCTCTCAAAAACCCTCAGCGGCACGACCTGCTGCCACATTGTAAGGAAAGGCAGCAGCGTTTCCCCCAGGTCTTCGCTTGCGGGCAACCGGGCGTCACCGTTCCCCTCCAGTGCCGCGTCGGTTCAAGCGTTTCATCTCCTCGTAGAACTTCCACTGTCGGTCAACGTACTCCTTGCTGGCCCGCTTTCGTCCGACCGTCACACGTTTCTGAGCCTGAAAGGCTAGGGCCAGAGAACACCGACGTATCGTTCGGGGG
>JACCLJ010000004.1 GCA_013425425.1 Microcaldota archaeon | reverse complement strand
TGGAGAGCCGCTGCTTGACATAGCCGAAACCATAGAGAAGATGACCGCCGAGCAGGGATGCAAATCGGCTTTTCCGGTGAACATCTCCATCAACGATATCGCCGCCCATTACACTCCGGAGACCGGGTGCGAGGCGGTGCTTGGCGAAACGGGCCTTGTGAAGATAGACCTCGGCATAACGCTTAACGGTGCGATAGCAGATACCGCTTATAGTGTTGACCTTGGCGACGAGAACGGCAAGCTCGTCGAAGCGTCCGAACGCGCGCTTGAGAATGCGATTGCCGCGATAAAGCCGGGCGTTAGGATAGGCGAGATAGGGGGGATCATCGAGGAAACGATAACCGGATACGGTTTCAAACCCATAAGCAATCTGACGGGGCATAAGATAGAAACGGGATTGCTGCACGCGGGAGTGGAGATACCGAACATCAAGAGCAATGATCCCTATGAATTCAAGAGCGGCGAGATATTCGCCGTGGAGCCCTTTGCCACGACTGGAGCGGGGTATGTGGAGGACCAGGAACAGGTCGAGATATTCAGCCTTTACGCGCCCGCGGCGGTCCGCATGAGGCAGTCGAGGAAGATAGTCGAGCATGTGATAATGAATTACGGCACCCTTCCCTTTGCGGAGAGATGGATACGGAAGGAATTCCCGTCAAAGCTCCTGGTGAGCGCCGCGCTGAAAGAGCTGCTTGAGAGCCATTTCATCAAGGGCTATCCGGTGCTCAGGGATGCGGGAAAGGGCCTTGTTTCGCAGGCAGAGCATACGATACTTGTGACTGAAGACGGAAGTGAAACGCTTACGAAGTAGCAGGGCAATGAACGTGCGAAAAAGTGCAAAGTTAAATGCTTATTCGATTCTAATTCTATTCACGGGCCCGTGTGGCAACCAGCCTTGAACTTGCCTTTGATATGGAAAGCGCTAGGCTTGCAATGGATAACCGGCGGGGCTTCGGATGCCTTCTCCTAATCGCAGGAGAAACCCCGAGATAAGGGTTCAAATCCCTTCGGGCCCGATTTCAGTAACCTTTATTTATTTTCTATTCCTTTTTCCTACGGGTGAAAAATATGGCAAAGGTATTGGTGGGCGAGGTTGATCATGTTTTCGGGAAGCTGAACGTGGCAGCGCTTAAGCTCAAAGGGGAGCTGAAGGTTGGCGACAGGATTTCCATAGAGAACAAGGAGGGAACGACGGTAGTGCAGGAAACGATAACGTCAATGCAGGTCGTGCACAAGCCAGTGGAGGTTGCACAGGCAGGGGATGATATTACCATAAAGGTTGCCGGGAAAGTGCACGCCGGAAATCTCGTCTATAAGATAACCGAAGGCTGAGGCAAGAATACGTTTGGGCTGGTTTTTCTTCTCGTTCAGTTCTGATTATAGTGTCTGATTTTTAATCAAAGCGGCCGAATTTTTCCTCTCTGAAAAAGATTCTGTTTTAAATCCATTAGTATATACTTACTTAGTATATATAAGTATATAATATAAGTATATACTTAGGTGATTTGAATGAAAGAAGAGGAAGTGGATTTGGTTGAAGAGGGATATGAGGAAGTCAGTGCAGGGAAGAATGCTAATCCTGAGCGGGAAGGGACACCCAAGGCAGGCGGAGATGCGCCGCGAACCGGTTCCAATAGGCCGGATTTGAGGGTTGTGCAGACCGACCGGGACCGGGACGGAAATGTGGTTTACATGAATGTAGGCGGGATGTGGAAGAATGTTTCCAAGAACGGAAACGAGTTTTACACTTTAAAGATAGGGAATCTCAAACTGCTTGTTTTCCCTAATGCTAATAAATGATGAAAGGTGAGTCGCATGGCTGAAAAAAAGAAATTGTATAAGGATTTGGAAGATTTGCCCGGCGTAGGCGAGGCAACAGCGGAAAAGCTGAAGGCTGCCGGATTCGGAGAATTTTCGACCCTGGCTACGGCATCACCGCAGGACCTTGCGGAACTGGCCGGGATAAGCACCGAAACGGCGAAGAAAATAGTCGAGGCTGCTGTAGAAGCGGTGGACGTAGGCTATGAAACAGGAGAGCAGGTCCTTGAGAGGAGGAAGAATATAGGCAAGATTGCGACGGGTTCGAAAAACCTTGACGATCTTCTTGCCGGTGGCGTGGAAACCCAGGCGATTACCGAGGCGTATGCAAGGTTTTCCAGCGGAAAAACCCAGCTCGCATTCCAGCTTGCCGTCAATGTCCAGAAACCGGTTGAACAGGGCGGATTGGGGGGCGGGGTGATTTTTATCGATACCGAACACACGTTCAGGCCCGACAGGATCATCCAGCTTGCAGAAGCGCAGGGGCTTGACCCGAACGAGGTGCTCAAGAGGATGCATGTCGCACGCGCGGAGAACAGCGATCACCAGATGATTTTGGTTGAGAGGGCCGAAGACCTGATAAAAGAGCATAACATAAAGCTCATCATCGTGGACTCCCTCACCTCGCAATTTAGGGCTGATTATATGGGCCGGGCCGCGCTTGGAGAAAGGCAACAGAAGCTGAATAAGCACGTCCATACGCTACAGAGGATTGCGGACAACCATAATCTCGCCATCTATGTCACAAACCAGGTCATGGATGACCCGGGCATGATGTTCGGCGACCCGACAAAGCCGATAGGCGGACATGTGCTTGCGCACGCATCAACCTACAGGCTTTACCTAAGGAAGGGAAAGGACGAGAAAAGGATTGCCAGGCTCGTCGACAGCCCGAACCTTCCGGAAGGCGAGTGTGTTTTCAAGGTAACGCCAAACGGATTGGGCGACTGAGTTTTTATTTTCTCTTTTTTTTCTAAAATATTGGCGCCATACGCAGCAATTCATTGACAAGGAGGACCAGGCCGAGGAAAACGAGGAAGACGGAAAATGCGGTCGACAGTTTTTTCTCCTCTTCCCTTACCGTGGCTTCAGCCCCGAAATGCGCTCCCACTATCGAACCCATCAGGACGAACGCGAGAAGTTCCGTGTTCACGTTGCCCAGGGCATAGTGCGTGAGCGACCCGGGAATCGCGTAAATCGCCATGGTCGCAAGCGAGGTGGGTATCGCTTTTTTTATCGGGAGTTTTTGCACGATGACGAGCATTGGCACGAGCACGGCACCTCCGCCTATTCCGAAAAATCCTGAAACGAAACCGGCGATGCAGCCGATAAATACGGATGAAAGCGTCTTTCCGAATATGGCTGACGATTCTACGGTTTCGATTTCCCCCTTTTCCCTTGACATTATATACGCGAGCGCGAAGAACATCACGGAACTCATCAGCATCAATGAGCCGGATGTAAAGAAGGCGGTCAGATACGCGCCGAGCACGGAGAACAGGACACCGGACAAACCCACGACAAGAGCGGTCTCGTATTTTATCAGCCCTTTCTTATGGAAAACGAGGGCGCCCGCCAAGGCGGTGGGAATCGTAAGCGGAAGCGCAGTTGCTATCGCAGTATGCCCGTCAACGCCAAGGATTATCCTGAAAAAAGGTATCGTTATGATGGCGCCTCCTATCCCGAACCGTCCCGAAAGCGTGCCTACTATGAAACCGAATATGACGCATACTGCCGGTATCAGGAGGTCCATGGATATAAGTGGGTTTTCCGGTTTTAAAATCTAACTATCATATTGCAATCCATGATAAGCCCGTGCCTGCTCTGTTCCGCAGAATGCTGCAAAAATCTTTACATAACCGTAACGGCATTCGATGTCCTGCGGATTTCGGAAAGCACCGGAAGGGCGGTGGGCGGGTTTGCGGAGATATATCCCCTAAAACTGATTAATTTCGACAACGAAACCGTGCTGGAGTGCTGGGATGGAAAATATCCGGCGGAATACATCCTGTGCATCAAATCCCATCCCTGTTTTTTTCTGGAAGGCGGACGCTGCACCATCCATGATTTTTCGCCCTGCGTCTGCAGGAGCTTCCCGAAAGGAGTCGACGGCCGGTTCAAAACGAGATTATGCCCCATCCCGGCCGGGTTCCTGTTCAGGGTTTTAGGCACTAATATGCCGCGGGCATATGCGGAGGAATTGGACTGCTACAAAGAAACCGTCGCGGAATGGAACCGGGGGAAAGGAAAGGTGAAGGATTGCATGGAATTCCTGCTGAAAAAGACGAAAGCAAGAATTAAATCCTGATTACGGCATGAATAAGCATGATGCATACTTAATGGCCTCCGGAGCTTTAAGCTGTGAAGGGCGGTTGAACGGTATGCATCACCTACATCATTTACGGTGCGGAATATGGTGTCTGTATTAGAAGCGGTTTTTCTGGGTGCGTTGCAGGGACTCACTGAGTGGCTGCCGGTCTCCAGCTCGGCACACCTCGCGCTTGCGCAGTATTTTTTCGGGATAGAGGCGGATGTCGCATTTGATATAGTGCTTCATCTCGGTACGCTTCTTGCTGTAATCGGCTATTACCGGAATGATATCGCCGCGCTCGTGCGCGGGGTTGTTGGAAGGAAGGAAAAGGAAATGCGATATGCTGCATTCATAATTCTTGCCGCGGTCCCGACCGCGATAATCGGCTTCGCATTCAGGGATTTTTTTGAGGGCATGTTTTCGAATCCGGTCGCAATCGCAGGGGCGCTCGGCTTAACCGGTTTTTTTCTTATAACCGCAAACGAGGCGGCAGTAAAAAAAGAAGCGAAGATAGATGCGAAAAGCTCGCTTGCAATCGGAATCGCGCAGGGATTGGCCGTTGCGCCCGGGATATCGCGCAGCGGTGCAACGATCGGCACGGCGCTTTTCCTTGGAATCGAAAGGGGGGAAGCGGCGAAATTCTCTTTTCTCGCAGGCGTTATTCCGATATTGGGGGCGGCAGCGCTTGAGGGCAGGAAAGCACTATTCGGAAACGTTGAGCTGCTTCCGGTTCTCTTCGGATTCGCCGTCTCTGCGATTGTCGGCTACTTTGCTATAGCCCTGCTGATCAAAGTCCTTAAGGAGAGCAAACTGCAGGTATTCGGCTATTACTGCCTTGCGCTTGCTGCGGTTGTTCTTGCGGCCGTCCGCATGGGTGCCATGGCATCATGAAATGCAATCGTCTTTTCAGTTAAGCTGCCATATATGGAAGTTCAGGATTGTTGCGAATGACACCCAGAGGAGGTATGGAATTAGAAGTATGGCTGCAGCGCGGGAAATCTTATAGAACAAAAAGATCGAAACCGCTATCGCCGCCCAAAGCGCGATTATGCAGGCAAGGCCGTAAAGCGGCGAGTGGAGGCCGAAGAAAAGAATAGACCATAAGGTGTTCAGAACGAGCTGGATGCCGAAAATAGAAAGCGCTTTTTTGATATCGGCGCCTTCTTCGCCTTTCCTCCATACGAGATAAAGCGCGATGCCCATAAGCGCATAAAGCGTTATCCAGGCGGGCCCGAAAATCCAGGATGGGGGCGTGAAGGCAGGCTTGATGAGCGTTGCATACCACGTCGGGATGGAAGGTGTCGTGAAAACCGCGCCGAGTATGCCCGCCAACTGGCAGAGAAGGACCGCTGCAACGAGTTTTGCCGCATTTTTGTAGTCCATGCAAGGATAACACCTCTAGTAAAATTATTAAACCATTAAGCGGCAGTAGGATGACGGCAAGAGAAAAAAATATGCCGTATACCGCATTTCGTGAAACGGAGGATAAGGTGAAAGTATGAAAAACCGTGAAAAAATAATCTGCATTATTATGCTTTGGGGGATGTTTGTCTCTACGGCGGCCAGTGCGCAACTCGGCTGCCAGCCTGGAGTTTCTGAATGCATAGACAGCTCAAGTTATCATACCTGCGGCGACTATGCGGTATGGAACCCGGCAGTGACATGCACCGCGGGGCAGACCTGCTCGGATGGAGAGTGCCATGCCATGCTGGGATGCAGCCCGGGAGATTCGGAATGCACCGATAGCAGAAGCTACCATGTATGCAGCTCCCGCGCGGTATGGGGCCCAACGCAGTACTGCGCTGGAGGGCAGACCTGCGCATATGGCGCCTGCACTCCTGTTCCGCAGTGCTCGTATGGGCAGACGCGCTGTTCGCCAAGCGACAGTAGTGAGATACAGACGTGCAATGCACAGTACCAATGGCAGAACTGGCGCTATTGCGGAAACGGCTGCTACAACGGCGCTTGCCACGATTGCTCTAGAGGGAGTACCAGATGTTCGGATGATTATTCATACGAGACGTGCGATTCAGACGGGGAATGGGGCCCGAGCCACAGCTGCGGCAGGGATTATATCTGCGATGGCGGTTCATGCATCAGGAGTTCGGAGGGGGAATGCCAGAGCGTCGGCGCAGCCCGCTGTTCTCCGGATGATGCGAACACCCTCCAGCACTGCGGCAGCAACTATCGCTGGCAGGACTGGAAATTCTGCCAGAATGGATGCGACTACAGCATGTGCGTTGCCTGCGGCACAGGAGAAACCCAGTGCATGGATTCGCAAAGCTATGCAAGATGTGACAGCCAGGGCCAATGGGGAGCCGCCATCCCATGCCAAAGCGGTTATCTCTGTTCAAGCGGCTCATGCCAGGCACCTTCCGGCGATCAGTGCGCCACGCCCGGACTAAAGCGATGTTCGCCTGCCAATGCGAACATGGTGCAGATGTGCGGCAGTAACAATCTTTACCAGGATTACCTTCAGTGCAATGATGGCTGCTACAATGCCCAATGCGCAGAGTGCGACGCGGGCACAAAAGTATGCGCCGGCGCAACCAGCTATCGCACATGCAATGCGGCCGGCCAGCTTTCCGACCCGATAAACTGCCCTGACGGCTACACCTGCGATAATGGAGGGCATTGCATTGCGACTCCACAGTGCACAGACGGCCAGCGGAACTGCATTTCCGACAGCGTATACGGCTGCTCCGGAGGGCAGTGGCAGCTGCTTTACCACTGCGCGAGCGATAGTGACTGCAAGGAAGCTTCAGGAACGGCCTACTGCGAACAGGAGAGCGCCCCGCCGCAGCCTCCGCCGCAACCGGGGATAATTGCGGAACTCGGAACGCTCGGGGTTGTTTTCGTTGCGACGACGATAGTGCTGGCGGCGGCTTTGGTTTACTTCTATATCGGAAGGAAAAAATAGGATTGCAACGGGCGGCGGGGATGTGCTCGTTTCCCGCCGCTTGGTTTTATCTGAAGGCCTGAACCCATCTAGGTAATTGGGCTTGCGGCACAATTCCTCGTCTGAAGGATTTATAAACTTCTGCGGAGTTGAATCGACCATGACGTATAAAATTGTTGCACTGCTCTTGATGGCGCTTTCCTGCCTGGCTTATTCTCAGAGCGCTTCCGAATACTGCTCCTCCGAAAGGATACAGGGCGAGAGCTGCTACCAGGATTGCTGCGAATCGCTCGGCTACAGTTGGGGCAACGGAGGCTGCCTTATCGAAGAGGCAGAACAAGGTCAGGTCTCAGCGGCATGTGATTACTGCACCGACGCTTATGTGGCATGCGTGGAGAGCTATGAGAGCGGGCTGACTGGCGGCTCGACTACCGGTGGAGGCTGCTGCGTAGGGTCCGTCTTATTATTCCTAGGGGTAGTCTCGATAGTTTACCCGCGCCGGTAATCGTTTGAGCGGGCTGAGACTAATGCTCCTTCCATGCCAGATTGCTCCAAAACCTACGTCGGAACCATCCCATTTAAATATTTAGCATTTGTCCTAATATCCGAGGAAAACCAATGACGTTTGGTTTCCGATGGGATGGCATATATGGCATCTAAGAACGTATTCAAGCTTAGTCTTCTTGCATTCGTCCTGCTGACTTGCGCGGCTCTCATGAGCATCAGGACCTTTCCCACACAGGGCGTAGTCGGCTGGCAGGCAATCGCGTTCTGCCTTCTCGCAGTCGTAATGTATCTCATTCCTACATCTCTCGTGTCCGCAGAACTCGCAACCGGCTGGCCGGAAGAAGGCGGCGTTTATGTCTGGGTGAAAGAGGCCTTCGGCAAAAAATGGGGATTCACTGCCGTCTGGCTGCAATGGTTCCAGATGACGATAGGCTTCATCAGCATCCTTACCTTCATCGCTGCAACCCTCGCATACCTCATCGACCCCGCGCTGGCCAACAACAAACTGTTCGAGTTCCTCATAATCGTTCTCATCTGGTGGGGCTTCACGTTCCTGAACTTCAAGGGGCTGAGCGTGTATTCCAAGATAAGCTCTATTTCCGTAGTAATTGGAACGTTCATTCCCGCAGCCGTGCTCATTTTGGGCGGGTTGTGGTACATCTCTTCCGGAAACTCTATTCAGCTAACGCTGCAGCCAACAATGGCAGACCTCATACCCGACTTCTCTTCACTGTCCAACCTCGTCCTCTTGGTCACCTTCGTCTTCGTGTTCATCGGGATTGAGATGACGGCAACGCATGCGAATGAAATAAAGGATGTGCAGAAAAACTATCCGCTTGGCATTCTCATAGTGGGGATCGTGACTACGATAGTCGGGGTCATAGGCGCACTGGTCGTCGCAATGATTGTACCGGTGGAGAACCTCAATCTCCTTGCCGGGATAATGCAGACGTTCCAGGTGATCTTCCAGAGTATTGGGCTTCCATGGCTTGTGAACGTGTTCGCGCTTCTCATCGTCATCGGCGCAATGGGACAGGTGTCGACCTGGATTCTGGGGCCCGTGCGCGGGCTTTTCATGACAGCGCGCGAAGGAACCCTGCCCCCAATTCTCCAGAAGAAGAACGAGAACGGCATTCCGACCAATATGCTCATACTTCAGGCGCTGATGATAACCTTCTGGGGCGCGGTCTACGTCCTCCTTCCCGGAGGTGTAAACAGCTCTTTCTGGATGCTCTTCGCATTGACGACCGCTGTATATGTCGTCATGTACCTCCTGATGTATGCCGCAGCAATACGCCTAAGGTATTCGCAGCCGAACGTGCCAAGGGCGTTTTCCATCCCTGGAGGCAGGCTGGGAATGTGGCTGGTCGCAGGATTTGGTTTCCTTTCCATGGCATGCATCTTCCTCCTGGCGCTCATGCCGCCAAGCCAGATTTCGGAAGGCAGCAATTACCTTGCGTTCATGCTGTTTGGAACCGCAGCAGTAGTCGCCGTTCCGCTAATCATTTACCACTTCAAAAAGCCGGAGTGGAAGCTGGAGGGCAAAACGGCGAAAAAAGCCTGAGTGCAGGCATCGGGAGGGTGATTGAATGGCTGGGAAACAAAAGAAAAACGCAAGGGGCGCCAATGCGAAAGACGTTGAGGTCAAGGCGCTTTTCCTCGGACCGAAATCCGAAAACCGCGAGTATTTCAAAAACACGCTAAATTTCCTGATGGAAGAGCATATGCACTGGCGCAGGGATTTCCACCCTGAAGATGCTGACGTCGCTTCCGTGCACGAAATGCGCAGCGAGCATTATCAGGAAACCCTGGACAGGACTTCGGAGGTTCTCTCGCAACTTTCCGCAAAGCTCAAGGCGACTTCCATGCCCTGGTTCTCGGCGCGCTATCTCGGCCACATGAACTCGGACACGCTTATGGTGGCGAACCTTGCCTACATGGCTACGCTCCTCTACAATCCCAACAACGTCGCATACGAGGCATCCACCGCGACCACGCCCATGGAAATCGAGGTGGGAAAGGACCTCGCAACCATGCTCGGGTTCGACCCGAAAACTTCCTGGGGGCACATCACTACCGACGGCACGATTGCCAACTACGAAGGGCTTTGGATGGCGCGAAACCTCAAGTCATTCCCGCTCGCAATAAAGAAGGTGAAGCCGTCTTTGGTTAAGGGCATGGACGACTGGCAGCTGCTAAACATGCCGACGCAAAAGGCGCTTGACCTGATTGAAAAGGTGAAGAAGGCCGGATGCTTTGATGCGGTCCGCAATGAAACGGTGCGGGGAACCGGCGTGGGGGAAGGAAAGCTTGGCGTGGTCCTCATTCCGCAGTCCAAGCATTACTCCTGGGTCAAGGCAGCGGACGTGCTGGGCATAGGAAACAAGAATTTCGTCGAAGTGCAGGTGGACGAGCACTTCCGCATGGACATAGGCGTCCTGAAAAAGACGATCGATGCGCACGTTGCGAAGAAAATCCCGATCATAGCGGTAGTGGGAGTCGTGGGCACGACCGAGGAAGGTGCGATAGACCGGATAGCGGAAATCGCAAAACTGCGCGATGAATACCGGAAGAAGGGCATTTCTTTCTACTTCCATGTGGATGCGGCTTACGGCGGGTATTCCAGGGCGCTCTTCCTTGATGAGAAAAGCCGTTTCATGGAATATGGCAGATTGAAAAGGCGCTTATTCTCCGATAAAGTTTTCGTAGGAAACCATAGCTATCCGGCAAAGGAAATCTACGAATCCTACAAAGCGATTCCCGCGGCTGATTCCATAACAATAGACCCCCACAAGATGGGTTATATCCCATATGCCGCCGGAGGCATTGCAATCAAGGACCGCCGCATACTGGACCTGATCTCATATTTTGCCGCTTACGTTTTTGAGTCGGGCAAGAGCTCACCCGTCCTTCTCGGCGCATACATCATGGAAGGCTCAAAGGCAGGTGCGACCGCGGCCGCAGTCTGGGCAAGCCACCGGGTAATTCCGCTGAACATAACGGGCTATGGGGAGATAATCGGCAGGAGCATAGAAGGAGCGCAGATGTTCACCCGCGCGCTTGAAGCCACAAAAAGCCTGAAGGTCAAGGGCAGGGAATTCCTGGTGCAGCCGCTGGTGCAGACGCCGGACTTCAACATAATCTGCATGGCATTCAATGAGAAGGGGAATATGAATCTGGAGAGGATGAATGCCCTCAACTCCAGCATTTACTCCAAATCTTCCTATGTGAGCGGTCCGGTCTACAAGAATGACTGGATCACCTCCAACACCGAGCTGAGCAGAGAAGATTATGGCGATGCGCCGAAGGGATTCGTGAAGCGGCTCGGAATTCCGGAGAAGGAGTGGGATAGGGTGGGCCGAGTCCGCGTGCTGAGGGTATGCATGCTGAATCCGTTCATCTCCAACTTCCAGAACCACGAGGCGATATGGAAGGGCTTTCTGGAGATCCTGAAAAAGAAGATTGAGGAAAGCGTATCTTAGGATGCTGCCAGGTTAACACCTCGTCTTCCCTTTTTCCCTTAATGATTTGGAAAACAATAATAAATAAAACCCCTGAAAGGATTACCATGCCAAAAAAACGCGGACTCGCAAGCAAGATTTGGGATACCTGGGTTTGGATCGTATCCGGATTCCTCCACATATTCTACGTGCTTGCCAAATCCATCATTTGGGCTGCAGGATTTATCATAAGCAAGGCTGTTGCAGCAGGAAAAAATGCCGCCCCAAGAGGCAAGCCGCGCTCCAGCGCAACTTATCAACCGCTCGTGCTCCAGAAACAGCTAACCGGCAGCCTCTCCGAATTCGAGGACAAACTGCTCTCTTCAAAAAGCACCATCGGCCTGGTATTGGGGGCCAGGGGAAGCGGCAAGTCCGCGCTTGGAATGCGCATCCTTGAAAACGTGGCTGCAAAAAACAGGAAGGTCTGCGCCATGGGCTTTGACGAATCCACGCTTCCGGGCTGGATACGCTTCGTGCGCGATGTGGAAGAAGTGCCAAACGGATATTTCGTATTGGTTGATGAAGGCGGCATCGCCTTTTCCTCCCGGTCGTCGCAGTCGCCTGCAAACAGAATCCTTTCCTCGCTTCTTCTGGTGGCCAGGCACAAGGACGTATCGGTGCTTTTTATTTCCCAAAACTCCGCTAACCTGGAAATAAACACCATCCGGCAATCCGATTATCTCCTGATGAGAAAGCCCTCTCTTCTTCAAAAAGAATTTGAACGCAAGAAAATAGGCGAGATTTACGACGAGATAAAAACCCAGTTTGCGGACCTTGCAGACAACGGGCGTTATTCCACTTATATATACTCCGATGAATTCAGGGGATTTGTGACAAATGAACTTCCAGGTTTCTGGAGCCAGAAGGCAAGCAAGTCTTTTGCACAAGTCAAATTGAAGCAAAGCAAAAAAATGAAAACTGCTTAGGCTGCATATTCACCTATTTTTCCTACAGTTTAACCTCGTTGAACGGGCATTAAGTAGGTCTTCAGCATCTCCGCAGGATAGCAAGCCCGCCAAGTGCAGCCAAGAGAATTGTTGCCGTGCCGCATAACCCACTGCCACGTCCCGAACCGGAAGACGGAGTGGATGTCTGCTGCGGGGT
>JACCLJ010000118.1 GCA_013425425.1 Microcaldota archaeon | reverse complement strand
CTGTTCATCCATGAAGTGCTTGGGATAGAGCTTCCCATAGACAGGGACGTGCTCGCAAAGCAGCTCGGCGTAGCCTGATTTTCTAGTTTTTTATCCTGCCCAGGGATATCCTTTCAAGGGCGAGCGGTTCGGCTGTTTTTTCCAGATTCAGCTGCTTTTTATCCGCATCCAGCTTTTTCGCGACGGCAGAGGCTTCGCCGCCGAAAACGACCAGCAGCATGTCGGCCGGCTGCGATGCACCGAATGAAGCAAGCGCGCTTTTGATGTCGGTCTTTCCAGCCAGCCAGAGGAGAAATTCGTACCTGAACCGCCTTGCCATGTTGCTGCGCTTTGCGAATGCGTCTTTTGCAAGCAGCTCCGCAAGCTCGAGCTCCTCGGACGAACGGACCTTTTCGCCATCGAGAAGGAGCGCGTTTTCGGGAAGCAGTTTTTCGAGCGCGTTTATCTGCCCGGTGGCCGAGATTCTCAGAACGTTCATGGGTGAGAATGGAGAGGGATAATCATTTAAAAACACACCCTCCATAAATTAATCCTCTAACATTGAGAGTATGAGTGATACTTATGAAACAATATCACAAGCCGCAAAAGAAAAAGGTAAGGGGAGGCACGGGCGGAAAAAGGGAGAAGTTCAGGGACAAGAAGCTTGCCCACATGGGCGGCGCGTTCAGCGCCACGAAGGTTTCCGACAAGGACGTGAAGGCGAAAAGAAGGAAACGCGGCGGCAGCATTGCCATCCGGCTGAAAAAGGCGTCGAGCATCAACGTGGTCACGAAAAACGGCACGAAGAAGGCGAAGATACTCCGCGTGCTTGAAAGCCACAACCCGGAATTCATCCGCATGAACATAATAACGAAGGGCGCGGTAGTTGAAACCGACATAGGAAAAGTGAAGGTCACGAACCGCGTCGGGCAGGACGGAATTGTGAACGGCGTTCTTATTTCCTGATTTTTCATTTTCTTTTTTCTAATCTTTTTTCCAGTCTTTTTCCGGTTTTTCTAGCACACATTTCCTTCTTTTATTTTTCCTGTTTTGACTGGTTTTCCGCCGACTGAGAGATGCTTACCATCGGCAAGAACCTGCCCGCCTTTGATTTCGAATCTTATCTTTGCGAATTCCTTGAACGTTATGCACTGCTTCGGCTTGTGCTGCACGCTTTCTGCGTTAACTTTTTCCCCGATTTTCCAATGGGCATCCGTAAGCAGCTCGATGCCGCCTGCCGCATCCTCCGCAACGAGGAGCATTCCCTGGGATTCGACTCCGCGGAGCTTTGCGGGTGCGAGGTTCTTTACGATGATGACTTTCTTTCCGAGAAGTTCGGCTTCGCTTAAGTGCTGCACCAGGCCTGAGACGACCTGCCTTTCCCCATCTCCCATCTTCACCCGCTCAACGTAGAGCTTCTCCGCATCCGGATGCCGCTTCACTTCAAGAATTTCGCCTACTTCAAGGTCTAGGTCTGCGAAAACTGCGGACGGGCCAGTAGGAGGCGCGGGTTTTTGCTGCGCGGCTGCCAACTCCTTTCCTTCGATTTTCCTGAATAATATTTCAGGGGTGCCGAGCTTGTGGCCGGGTTTTACGGAAAGCTTGCCGATGTCGCTCCATTTCTTTGGTTCGAGATTAAGCTGCTTGAATATTCCCGCGCTCGTGTTCGGCAGGAAAGGCTCAAGCAGTATCGCAACATCCTTCACCTGATTGGCCAGCACGTAAAGCACTGTAGCTGCACGCTCCTTATCTTCCTTAACCGCCTTCCACGGCGCATTGTCCTGGAAATATTTGTTCACGTTCCTTGAGAAGCCCATTGCGGCGTCAAGCGATTCCTTGAGCCTGTTGCTGTCCAGAAGCTCCGTGACTTTTTCCTGCTGCTTTTTCTGCTCTTCAAGGAAAAGCTTATCCCCATCGTTCGGTTTCCCACCGGGAACCTCCCCATTGAAATTGTTTGCGATGAAGACAACGGTGCGGTTGACAAGGTTGCCGGCATTCGCGACAAGCTCGCTGTTGTTTTTCTCAACCAGCACCTTTTCGGAAAAATCTCCGTCATCAAAAGTCGGCACTTCGCCAAGAAGGCAGTAGCGCAGGGGGTCGACTCCGTATTTTTCAATGACCGCGAATGGATCCACGATGTTGCCGAGCGACTTGCTCATCTTCTGCCCTTCCACGGTTATGTAGCCGTGGACGAAAATAGTTTTCGGCAATTTCAGGCCTGCGGAAAGGAGGATTGCGGGCCAGTAGACTGCATGAAAGCGCAGAATGCCCTTGCCTATGACGTGCACTTCTGCAGGCCAGTATTTTTTGAACTGCTTTTCATCGGTGCCATAGCCTATTCCGGTCAGATAAGTCCCAAGCGCATCGAACCACACGTACATTATCTGCTCGGAATCGCCCGGGACGGGAACGCCCCAGCCCTTTGCGCGTGCAACAGAACGCGAGATGCTGAAATCCCTGAGTCCGCCTCTTATGAAACTAAGCACTTCATTCTTTCTCGTTTCCGGCAATATGCGAATCTCATTGCTCGCTATCAGCTTCTCAAGCTTGCCCTGATATTTTGATAATCTGAAAAAAAAGTTTTCCTCCTCCACAACTTCCGGCTTGGTCTTATGCTCCGGGCAGACGCCTTCGGGCAACTCACCCTCCTCGTAAAACGATTCGCAGCCGACGCAGTAGAGGCCGCGGTATTTCTTCTTGTAGATGTCGCCTGCCTTGCCGCAGAGCGACCATAGCTCGTGCACTCCGGGCCAGTGCTCGGCTTTGTTTGATGTCCTTCCGAAGCTGGTGAAGGACAGGCCTATCTTCAGCGCCATTTTCCTGAAAATCTCCGCATTCCTGGCGCACAGTTGCGTCGGAGTAATCCCCTCTTTCTCAGCCGCATGGACATTCTTGAGGCTGTTCTCGTCCGAGCCGGTGACGAGCGCGACGTCCTTTCCCTGCAGCTTCTGGTAACGCGCAATGACGTCGGTCTGCACGAATTCGAGCGCGTGGCCGAGATGCGGGGCTGCATTGACATAGGGAATCGCGGTCGTGAGATAGAATTTTTTTGATTTCGGTTTGCCTGCTATTTCAATCACCTTTTATGAGTAGGATTATCCTCTATTGGTTTTATACTTTTAACGCTTGCCATCTTAAGCCTTTTCTGGTATCAAATGCCACAAAAAAGGGCGTGTGTTTATATACTTTTCTCAACTAACCCAATACCCCCATGTTGAAATGCGCGCCCGCGGCCCGCAAAAGCGGATTGCAAGGCACGCAAAGAAACGGTAAAGCGGCCAGGTGAAAAAAATGAGCGAGATGCTCGAGCTAGGAATAATATTCTTCTCTCTGCTAGCCGGGCTCATACTTACGATGCGCCTGAAACTCCCTCCGGTGATAGGCATACTCATAGCAGGCGTCGTCATAGGGCCCAACGTGCTCGGCTTCGTGAAGGGCGGCGACGTGGTAAACATTTTTTCCGAGATAGGCGCCGTGCTCCTGCTGTTCATCATAGGCATAGAGTTCAGCCTCAGCAAGATAATGAAATTCGGGATGCGCGCGCTGCTCCTTGCATTCTTCAAGCTTGCGTTCGTCTTCGTCCTCATGTACGAGCTTTCGCTCGTCTTCGGCCTCACGCCTTTCCAGGGCCTGCTCATCGCCACGCTTTTCTCCTTCTCCAGCACGACGTTCTTCTCCAAGCTGATAAAGGACAGGGATGTCTCATGCGGTGAGGAGGTGAATCTTCTCTTTGCCGTCCTCATACTCGAGGATATCCTTGCGGTTTTCGCGCTTGCCGTGCTTTCGGCAACGCCGGCCAGCGCGCAGGCGGAACTCGTATTCAGCGAGTTCACGCTTTCCATAGTGAAATCCCTCACGATGCTTATAATATGCTATATAATACTGCAGGAAATCGTCAAGATACTGTTCGAATACTTCGCCAATTTCAAAACAGTCGAACTGCTCCTCTTCGCATCGCTCTCAGTCTGCGCGCTGTTCGTTTTCCTCGCGACGTTTTTCGGCTTTGACGCGTCCATAGGCGCGTTCCTCGCGGGCAGCCTCATGGCCTCGCTCAGGCAGTTCAAGAGCATAGAGAAGACGATGCTGCCCTTCGGGCTTTTCTTCTCTTCATTCTTCTTCCTCTCCATGGGGATGGTGGTGAACCCCGCATCGCTCTATTCCAACTTCCCGCTCATACTTGCGCTGTTCGCGGTCAACGTAATCGCGAAATTCCTTTCTACGGGCATAGGCACCCATCTTCTCGGCTCGAACCTCCGCGCCTCGGTGTTCTCAGGGATATCCATGCTCACCGTGGGAGAATTCTCGCTTTTGATAGCCAGGAAGGCGCAGGGGGTTGCCGGATTCGACATCCTGGGAGCGGTTTCCGTGGCAGTATTCCTGAGCGCCCTGCTCTCCGGCCTGCTGATGAAGCAGATAGCGCCCATAAACGCGTGGGTCGTCTCTTCAACGCCTGCCGGCATGCGAAGCAACGGAAGGCGCTTCTCCAGATACATCGATGCCGTACTGGCAGAATTCGAGCCGAAGGGAAACGTTTTCAGGCTGTTCACGAAAGAGAGAAGGACGATTATATGGTATGGCATACTGCTGCTGCTCATAAACGGCGTGCTTTTCCTCGGCTGGCAGGCGCTTGAGGCCGCGGGCATCGTTTCATCCGCAGATGCATCCATGGTGCTCGCAAGGATAGCTCTGCACGCGATACTTTCCGCAGGCGTACTGGCCAAGATGCTCGGCTCCTTCGACAGGATTCTCAACGGCGTTGTGGATACGTTCAGAAACGTCCATGGCGCGACCCCGCAGCTGGACAGGAGGCTCACCTACGACGGGGTGACCGTGCTCCTGCTACTTGAGCTGGCCGTCGTGCTTCCCTTCGCATTCTCCTTCCTTATGCTGCCTTCGTTCTTCGGCTACCTTGCCGCAGTGCCGCTCGCATTCGCGGCGGTATTTTCATGGGATCTTGTCTCAACCGCCTGCAGGGTACTCGCCAGCAGGAGAAAGAGGTCCGCCTACCTTGAATACCGGATGAGAAAAACCTCCATCTTCGACGTGCTCGGACGGGCGCGGGCTGCGGATACGCTTTTTAAATCTTTCTAGCCCTAACTAAATCATGGGTTCAGATTTGAAGGTAGGAGACATAATGACTAAAAAGGTCATAATTATCCCGTACGGGAAGAACATGCAGGAAGTAGCGAAGCTGATGAAAAAAAGCGAGATCGGCTCGGTTATCGTCGTTGAGGATACGGCTAGCAAGAAAGCCAGGGGAATCATAACCGAAAGGGACATAATGCAGAAGGTGCTCGCAAAGGGAAAAGACCCGTACAAGACCGTGGTGGAGGAGATAATGTCAAAACCGCTCAGGGTCATAAAGCCGGATACGTCCATAGAAGAGGCGGCAAACGCGATGAGGGACAACAGGATAAAGAGGCTGCCGGTCGTGGACGAGGAAAACGAGCTTATAGGGATAATAAGCGAGGGGGACATCATGAAGATATTCCCGCTCGTAATCGACCTAATAGAAGAAAAAGCTTCCGTAAGATAATGATAACGCTGTGCATGGATGGCCGCCTGAACTTTAAGTGATGAGGAGCAGGTCAACAATGCACAGCAAAATGATCTCCTGCTAATTTTGTCTGGCTCGTGGGTAAGTGAATTGAGATACGGGAACAGGAAGGAAATGAAGGAAAAATACAAGAAGCTGCTCAGGCTGCTCGCTGTCCTGGAGAGGAGCGTCGTCCTTGTGGAAGGCAAGCGGGACAAGAAGGCGCTCGAGGAGCTCGGCTGCAGGCGGGTAATAACCGTATCGGGCAGGGTAAGGGACGTATGCGAAAGCCTCGAAGGCGAGCAGGGCCGCGTCGTGATAGCAACCGACCTTGACAGGAGCGGCAACGAACTTGCACGCATGGCGAGGGAGGAGCTCGAAGCGCATTCGCTGGGCGCGGACAGCGAAACGAGGGTGCTGCTTGCGAGGATACTCAAGATGAGATATTTTGAGGATGCCAAAAGGAGATATGATGAATTTATCGAAGAGGTTGAAACAAGCAAAATAGGGTGAAAAAACATGGCAAAATTGAAAATTTTGACTGTTAAAACTTGGAGGTTTTAAACATGGCAAAAACATATATAGATACTGTAAAATACCTGGTATATACCGACGTCGACATAGACGGGCTCGTGGAAAAGCCCGACGTTGTCGGGGCGATATTCGGGCAGACTGAAGGATTGCTCGGGGACGAGCTTGACCTGCGCGATTTGCAGAAAAACGGGAGGATAGGAAGGATAGAGGTCGAGCTTCAGGGAAGGGATGGCCGGACAGTGGGCATGATAAAGATACCCAGCTCGCTCGACATGGTCGAGACGTGCATAATCGCGGCAGCGCTCGAAACGGTCGACAGGGTCGGCCCGTGCGAGGCGAAGATGAAGGTAACGAAAGTCGAGGACACGAGAAGCGTGAAGAGGAAGGTCCTGTTAGGAAGGGCCAAGGAGCTTCTCAGGAACCTCGTAACCACCGAAATACCGGAAAGCAGGGAGATATCCGAGATGGTCCGCGACGAAGTGAAGGTTGCGGAGATAACGGAGTACGGGCCTGACAGGCTTCCGGCAGGGCCGGGCATACACGCCAGCCACGAGATACTCATAGTGGAGGGAAGGGCGGACGTGATAAACCTGCTCAAGAACAACGTGACGAACGCCATCGCCATACAGGGGGCGAAGGTGCCTGCGAGCCTGGCGGAGCTTTCGAAGAAAAAGGAGGTCACCGTCTTCCTTGACGGGGACCGCGGCGGGGACATAATCCTGAACGAGCTCATACAGGGCGGCATAGACATAGACTACGTCGCAAGGGCGCCGATCGGAATGGAAGTCGAGGAGCTCACAAGAAAGGAGCTGATAAAGTGCATAAGGAACAAGGTTCCGTTCGAGCAGGGAGGGAAGGCGGAGCAGCAGCAGGACAGGCGGCCGATGAGAAGGATGGACGAGATGAGACCGCCGATGCAGAGAAGGAGGGAGCAGCAGACCGTGCATCCGATAGTCCCCCAGAAATACATGGCCCAGCGCCCCGTCGTGCAGGAAGCGATAACGGTGCCCGAGGAGAAAAGGGAGGAGAGGAGGGAGGCACCGGTGCCGGCACCGCCTCCGCCCGAAGTGAAGAAGCCCGCGCCGAGGATAAACGCCACGCGCGAAGGATTCCTTGTGGAGCTTGACGAACTCGAGAACACCCTCAATGCGAGGTTCTACAACCCGCAGTACGAGCGCGTTGCGGAAGTGCCGGTAAGGGACGTCATAAAGAAGCTCGGGGAAAGCAGGGACATAAGCGCCATAATATTCGACGGCATAATAACCCAGCGGCTTGCCGATCTCGCAGCAAAGCAGGGCGTGAAAACCCTGGTTGGCATCAAGATAGGCAACGTGAACAAGGCGCCCGAGGGAATAGAGATAGTAACCAAGGCTTAGCCGGCAGGCTAAGTTTTTTCCCTTTTTTCTTTTTTCCGTTTTATTCTTCCGCAAGCCATCCAAGCAAAAAGATTTAAAGTTTGTCAGCCGAGCGGATAGCATGTCATCCAAAAAAGCGGTTCTGCTTATAATGGACGGGCTGGGGGATTTGCCGATGGCGCGAACGGCGGACCGTTCGCGACAGTCAGGAAGCCATCAGCTTCCTGCCACGCCTAAAACGCCTTTGCAGGCGGCTAAAAAGCCCAATCTGGACAGGCTTGCAAAAGAAGGCATAACCGGCCTTCTCAGCCCGGTCGGCCGCGGCATAATCCCCGGAAGCGACACTTCGCATCTTGAGATTCTCGGCTATCCGCCGGCCATATTCTACTGCGGAAGGGGGCCGCTTGAGGCGCTCGGGACAGGCATGGCGCTTGAGGAGCAGGATGTCGCGTTCAGGGCGAATTTCGCGACCGTTGAAAACGGGAAGGTCGTTGACAGGAGGGCGGGAAGGATAGACAGCGAAGAGGCAAGGAAGCTGGAGAAATACCTCAGTACGAAAATAGAGGACGTCCAGGTGATATTCAAGCATTCCGTCCAGCACCGCGGCGCGGTGGTGCTCCGCGGAAACGGATTGAGCCCGGATGTGGGCGATACCGATCCGCACGAAAGCGGGCAAATTATTCCATGCAGGGAATGCGAGAAGAGCGATGCTGCGAAGAAGACCGCAAGGATAGTGAATGCATACATGAAATTCGCGATGGAAAAACTGTCCGCTGCTCCGGAAAACAGGGAGCGCACAGCAAAAAAACTGCGGCCTGCGAATGCTTTGCTGCTGAGAGGCGCGGGAGTATACCGGAAGATACCCAGCATGATAGAGCGCTTCGGCCTCAATGCCGCATGCATGGCGGATGGCGCACTCTACCGCGGGGTTGCAACATATATCGGCATGGACGTTTTCATGCTCAAGGG
>JACCLJ010000109.1 GCA_013425425.1 Microcaldota archaeon | reverse complement strand
GTGCGGTCCGGCTTACATCCTTAACGTAGGATCGGGAACGCACCATCTCGCCCTTTATGCAAACGACACTACAGGCAATACGGGCTCGGACAGCGTTACATTCAGCGTGGGCGGCGCGCCGCCAGTGCCACCGGGAGGAGGACCGCCCGGAACGCCATATTACAGGCCGCCCGTAGTTCCGCCGCCGATACAAGCTTATTTCGCCATAATTCCAGATGATATTTACGTAACGATAGACTATCCGCAGGAAGGAAGCGCCGATTTCAGGGCAACGTCCACGGTGGCCCTCGAAAACATTTCCTGTTTCGTTAGGGGGGATTTCGAGAATTACACTACGGTTGAGATATCCGGCGACCGCATGGCTGCAAACGGCACGATAAGCGGGACGATAACCGTAAGCATGCCGCCCAACGACATTCTTGATTACAACAAAAGCGACCTCGGAGCGCTGCAGTGCGTCGGGCAGATGAGCCCGACGCTCATCGCATCGACCCTCGCGAACGTACACCTCATACTAAACAAGCCCGAATTCGAGGTCGAAGACAGGACCCTGGAAGTCATCCTCGGCGAGGAACAGGAGGGCGTGATGCCATTCATAAACATCGGAGACTTCAACGCGAGCGCCATAAACATCTCAGCGGAATTCAGCGGCGCATACAGCGTGTTCGTTGCGGTAAGCGATGTCACCCGCAGCCTTGAAAACGGGGAGATGGGGCTCATAACCTTCAGGGTGCTGGTTCCGGAGGACTTTGAGCCGGGCGTCTACCGCGTTCCGGTCACGGTATACGAGAACGGCAGGCCGTACGGCCACGGCACTCTTTTGATAAAGGCGGAAAGGCCGCCCATAGTAATATGCAAGGCACCCGACCTGCTGTGGACCCTGCTCATACTGCTCATCGGCCTTATCACAAGCATTTACATCTACCGCAAGAAGCGCAGGGAGGAGCAGGAGAGGATGGCGAAAATGTCTCCGGCGGAAATCCGAAGGATGATGGCAGAGCTGAAAAACAAGCCCAGGAAGGGCAGGCTGCAGGAATGGTGGGAGAGGAACAAGAAGCCGCTCAAGTACGCGGCATTCACCATGCTCATATTCGTAATCATATGGGTAATTATCGTGTGGCTGCTGCTCAGGTGCGAGTGAAACCAGCATTCGTTTAAATATTTTATCTTTGAAGTATGCTCGGTGATTTGTTGTTCTCAAGCATCAAAAGGGCCTTTTCAGCCTACAGCGCCAAGCCATTCCTCTTCATGTGGGGCTCTTTCGCCTATTTCTTCCTGTTTCTGGTTTTGCTGCTTGCAATGTTCGGCCTTCTGCTAATCTATTTCATGGCGGCTTCGCTGCTTTCATACGATATCTCGTTCGGGCTGGATGCCGGATCCCTGCCAACCCTGCTCGCCGTCACCGTGATCCTGCTCTTATTATTCTATTTCCTCGGCGGCCTAAACGCTGCGCTTGCAAAAACATATTACGGCGCCGTGGATGGGGCCAAGACGAGCCTTCTTGATTTCTACCATTACGGCCTTTCAAGGGCGCCGGTGATGTTCGGCATCCTTCTGATGCGCGAGGTCATCTCGGTGCTTTTAATAGGCCCGGTTGCGGCGATTTACTATTATTTCCTGACCGAATACCAGTACATGGACATGCTTCTCTATCTTTACGCCCTGTGCGCGATATTCGTAATACACATGCTTTTCACTCCGGCGTTTATTTCCGCTTCCCTTGGTTCGCTGCCTTTCGAATCGTTCAGGGCCGCTTTCTTCACCATAAAGACGAAGCACATCCGCTTCCTGGGAATGTACGTGCTCTTCGCCATTGCATGGCTGCTCAATTTCATCCCCCTCGTCCAGCTGTTCACCGTATTCACCGTCTACCCCATAGCTTACAGCGCACTGATACTGCTTGTATCCGATAAGGGAGGGAATTGACATGACTGAACGGGTCTACGAATGCGGTGCGGCGAAAAAGCCGGAACTCACCAAGATTCTTGAGGCCGACCCGTACGCGCCGGACAGCTTTGCAAGGGTGGGCTACAAGATGCGGGACGGCGCCACGCTTGGAGAGGAAAAAGACAAGCTGTTCGTTCATTTCTCCGCTTCCCCGGAATTCATCAAGAAGGCGGATGAGAAGCTCAAGGGCATTGCAGAGCCGCTGAAGGGAGAAAAGGAGAAAAGGATAATAAAAAAGATAAAGGAAGAGGAGGAGGCTGCGGAATCCGGCCTCGGTTCGTTATTCGGGTGATGCATCCATGGCAGAGGAAGTTCCGCAGGGCAGGAAAACCATCGCGTCCAGGGGAATCCCTTCCTCCGAAAGCCTCTATTTTCCGCCATACAACGGCAGCGAAACCAGGAGATTCCAGGACAACAGCGAAACGCCCACCCGGAACCTCTGGAGCGCCGAAGAAGTCCTTAATTTTGTTTTTCCCAGGAAATACCAGGAGAGGTACCACGATGTCGCGATAAAATTCCTCGCCCTGCTTATGGGAAAATCACAGCTGGGCGGAAACGAGCTGGCGTCGTTCGTCGGCGAAAACAAAATCTCCAAGGCCACGTTCTACAATCGGGTCCTGCCACGATTGCGCCGCGTCGGCATGATAAAAATAGAGCGGGAAACGGTGGTCGCGCTGGAGAGCAAAAGGAAATTCAGGCCGATGCGGATAACGCTCAGCAAAACATTCGGCAACTATCTCATGAAAATAGGGGATTCCTGGCTCGCCGTCGTGGACGAATCAAGAAGCAAGCAGTAGGCAGGCGATAAGCTCACATATATTTTTCCAGTCCTTCCCCGACCTTCATGCCGTCATATGCCGCGACTACATCAATGCCGCTTTTTTTGCTTATCATTGCAGCTTCTTTCTTCGGGCCTGCGCGCAGCAATGACATGCCCATATGGGTCATTATCCCCATCTTCGGCTTTGCGCCTTTCATGAGCACCGCGACGTCGTTGCTCGTCATGTGGCCCGGGTACTCGTCGTGCTGCGGCTTAAGGCAGTTCGCTATCAGATAGTCGCAGCCCCTGTATTTCTGGTCCATTCCCCTGTAGTACTCCGTATCCCCGGTATATCCTATCGTCGTGCCGTCGATAAACAGCTTAAAGCCAAACGCATCCTCTATATCATGCTTCGCCTCGATAATCTCGATTTCGAACCAGCCCCGTTCGGTTTTGAATTTTTTCCTTTCTCCGATTTTGGCCGCATAAACCTCCGCAACTTTGCCTTGGTGGTAGATGGTTATCGTCCGGTCCCCCTTCTCACCGCCCTCCAGCGCATAGCGCGATGCGATGACTATCCCCCTCTTCTTCAGCGTATGCCGGGATATCGCCTCTATGATAAGGCCTGCATCGTTGCAATGGTCTATATGCGCGTGCGTCACGATGAGCGCATCGAGCTTTAGGGGGTCCTGCTTGAACCGGAGAGAGCCAATCAGGGCTCCCGGTCCGGGGTCCACATGTACGTTCGCGCCTTTCGAGTTTATCCTGAACCCTCCCGTCCCGCGGAACTGCTTCAGCAGGTTTATCCGTCCGCCGCCCGTTCCTATGAATATGATTTCCGTCATTTCCATTACCGTATTCCAAGCTGAAAGAATCCTTTTAAACAATGCTGGAGATGTCCATCCATGCCATTGCTCCTGATTCTTCTGGTATTGCTGTTCCTCCTGCTGTTCGGAGGCATCCTCTGGTCCGTACTCAAGCACGGCCTGAAGCTTACCTGGGCTCTTCTGGCGAATACGATCCTTGGCCTGGTTGCGATCTTCTTCCTGAATATCATCGGCTTTGGCATCCCGATAAACACGGTTACGCTTCTCGTGTCCGCCATATTCGGCCTTCTGGGGGTTGCGGTGCTGGCGCTGCTCGCCATTTTCGGCATGCTATGAAATAAAACAAGTTTCAGTTCTTTATTTTTCTCCTGTATTTGATGTAGGTTGCGTAATCGATGTACTTCTTCCTTTCAAGATAATCCTTCATGCAAGGAGCCCTTCCCCGCCCCTCCGTAATCCGGTCCGTAACCGTTATCGCAAAGGAGTCGCTTCCAGCCCCGCTTCCGAAAGACGTCGCAAGGATGCGGCTGCCGGGTTTCGCGACATCGAGAATAGCGCTCAGCCCGAGAAGCGTTGCACCGGAATAGGTGTTGCCAACGTAAGGCACGACAAGGCCGTCCTTCAGTTTCTCCGGGGGCACGCCGAGCTTCTTCGCAGCCTCCTGCGGGAATTTCGCGTTCGGCTGGTGGAATACAAAATAATCATAATCGGAAATCTTCGTGCCGGTCTTCTCCAGCAATCCATTCGTTGCGCTAATGACGTGCTTGAAATAAGCGGGCGCACCGGTGAACCTTCCTCCGTGCGATGGATAATCCGCCCCCTGCCTTCTCCAGAAATCCGGCGTATCCGTGGAAAATGAAAACGTGGATTCGACAACTGCAAGCGATTCCTTCTCAGGGCCGGTTATGAACGCAGCGCCTCCCGATGCCGCCGAATATTCAAGCGCATCGCCGGGCCTTCCCTGTGCGGTATCCGCGCCTATCGCCATCCCATATTCTATCATCCTGCTGTCAACCATGGAGAGAACCATTTGCAGCCCTGCGGTTCCCCCCTTGCATGCAAACTCTATGTCAGCTGCGGTAAGATTCGGCACGGCACCTATCGCTTCGGCGACTATCGTCGCCGTAGGCTTTACCGCATAAGGGTGCGACTCGCTTCCTACGTAAAGCGCGCCTATCTTCTGGGGGCTTATTCCGGCCATTTTCACCGCGTTCAACGCAGCCATCGTTGCAATCGTAGAGGTATCCTCATCCACTCCGCCCACGGCCTTCTCCATGATCCCGAGCCCCTTCTCTATCCTTTCGGGCTCTTCCCCCCAAACCTTGGCTATCTCCGAAGTTTTAATCCTGTAAACAGGAATGTTCACCCCATAACCCACTATTCCAGCCATTTTTCATCTACCTTTTCCGCTTTTTCTGAATGAAAGTGCGAATGCGCCAAGGACTACGATCGCGGCGATTACCGCGATATAGCCAAGATTGAGCTCCCTGCTCGTTACCATGATCGGCTGCGATTCGCGCAGCACATCGGAAAGCAGGAACTCAGCCCTTGATCCGTTGATGACGCCGCTGCTCTCTCCTGCCGCAGCGCTCGCAATGCCGCTTGGCATGACCACGACATATCTGACGTCCATCCCGGACTGCTTAAGGACATAAGCCGCCTCCCTGTTGGTTTCCGCGTCCCGCAGGTTTAATGGCCCGCCATAAGCTCCCGAGGTGGAATTTATCAGCCCCGCTGAGAGCAGTATCCGGTCGAGCCTTTCGGAAAACTTTTCCAGGGGTATCCGGTTTATCGTAAGATCGTATTCGATGTACGGGATTCCGTAATCGGACCTAAAAGAGTAATATCCGCCATCCGCTGAAAACTCCTCGCTAATGGTCACCATGCCGTTGCTGGATATGCAGCCAAGCGAAGCATCGGAAGAGCATGCCTCCGCTATCCTCGCCTCGGCATTTTCGCCCAGCATCCCGGAAAACAGCCCCAGATCGAACTCCTTTTTGATGGTCGAAGAACCGTCTGTTTTCACCGACTGCTCATACGTCTGGAATATGCTCCCCGTGAGCATGACTGACAGAAAAATAACGGCTAATGCGGTTCTCATAGCGGCTACACCTCAAACCAATAAGCATGGATAATTTTATAATAGGTTCATTTGGGCTTACGTCGATAAACGTTCCCGTTTCCCGTATATTTCCGCCATCTCTTTTATGCCATCCACGATGCTTCTTGGATAAAATCCGAGCTCCCTCCTGGCCTTATTGCAGTTGAAGCACCTGTCGTTGCCGAGGATCGCAACATGCTCCCTGGTCATCTTCGGGGCCTTTCCGCTGATTTTCGCCTTCATCTCGCCCATCATCGCCGTAAAATCCGCAAGCCATTGGGGCACGTGGCGCCGCGGCGCTTCCACGCCGAGCTCCCTGCATGCGTTTTCGTATATGCTTTTCTGCGTCCCGCATTCGCCGGCAATGACGTAAACCCCGTTTCCCCCGGATACGGCGGCGGCAACCGCCTTTGCAGCATCCTCGACGTGGACAAATGGCACGCGGTTGCTTCCATCCCCGATAATCCGCATTTTGCCTTTTTCAAGAAGCCCGAGCACGTAAAAATAATCCATGAACTCCGGACCGTAAACTGTTCCCAGCCTCAGTATCACATGGTCCGGATGCGCTGCGACAAGCTTCTCCGACTCGTATTTGCTTCTTGCGTATTCGCTGTCCGGGTTTACCGGCGTATTCTCGTCTGCGGGCAGTGCGGCGGGCTTTTTTCCATAAACCGATATGCTGCTCGCGAAAACGATTCTCGCCTTCTCCGGCATCGCCTCAACAATCCTTTTAGTAAGCTCGTAATTGGATTTCCACAGCTCGTTTTTATCGTACGTCCTGACGGAGCCGGCCATGTGCACGACAACGTCCGCGTCCCGCAGGGCCTTCTTCAGCCCTTCCGCGTCAAAAAAATCCACGACCCGTTCGTTCTTCATTCCGCTCCTTTTCCTGACAAGCGGAATCGCATCCGGCAGCAATCGCAGTACCGCCCCGCCGATCCTTCCGTTCGCCCCGGTCAGGTATATTTTTCTAGTTGCCATACCTCTCCCTTATCTCCTCTAGTTTTTTGTCCGTCCGCTTCTCGGCCTCAAGCCTCTCGAACTCGTACTCCTTCATATCCATGAATTTCATGCCCTCGGCAAGCATCGGATGCACTTCCCGCACCTTAAGATACATCTTCTGCGCCACGCTCCGGTAATCCGGATGGCCCTGCTGGATGCTCCGCAATTCGCAAAAATGGTAGACCTCCCGGAGGTTCATGGTTATCTGCCATCTTATGTTATAGGCAAGCGGAACGGCATACTGCGCCTCCTTCGGGTATTTCTTCGCGATTTCCTCATAGGCATTCTTCGCAAGCTCCATAGAATTCCTGAAGTCGCTTTCATATCCCGCATCCACAACCTCTTTCGGCAGCTTATACCCTAGGCGCGTCGTCAGGAGCTGCCTCTGCTGCGTAAGCACCCGGTGCCTGTGCAAATCCCTGTAAGCGCCGAAGTTCGCGCATATCTCGAAGGTGTAGTAAACTCTTTCAAAACCCCTTCCGGGTTTCTGCCTCCTGTTCTTCCTCTCGCCCACGTATCTCGCCATTATCTTCCTCTTCTCATCCTCGCTTATGTTTTTCGCATAATTCTCCAGCTCCTCAAGCGTCATAGCCGTATGCGGATAAAGCGATGCGGCAATGACCTTCCCGTATGCATCACGATCATAATCGACAAGCATGACCTCCTCGTATTTCCTGCTTTCCGGCAGTCCCTTCACACTCTCCGCCATATCCCTGCCCACGCCGG
>JACCLJ010000087.1 GCA_013425425.1 Microcaldota archaeon | reverse complement strand
TTGTAGTGGTGCTGCTGTATCCTCATGGCTATCTCCTGGTCCTCCACGAGATTGTGCTCGTCGAATCCGCCGACCTCCTTGAAGACGGAGGCACGGAATATGCTGAACGGCCCGGGCGTCACGGGCACGGCGTCTATGTATGAGAGCAGCTTCCTGCTGAAGAGTATCATCAGGTACTCTATCCTCTGAAATTCCCTGAGGACGGAACCGCCTGGCGCTATCTTCACCGCGGGCGTTACCGCCATCACCCCGGCGTCGTTGAAATAGGGGAGCAGCGCCCTGAGGACGCCCGGCGTGACGTAGGAATCCGCATCCATCGTCGCTATGAACTCCCCGCCTGCCTTCGCTATGCCGTAATTGAGCGCAGCGCCCTTTCCGCCATTCTCCTTGGTGAAAACGCGCACGCCGTGCTTTTCGTATTTCTTCGCTTCGGCCGCAGTCGCATCCGTCGAGCCGTCATCGACAACGATTATGTCCAGCTTCCCCTGCGGATAATCGAGCGCAAGGATGCTGCCCAGGCATTTTTCTATGGTTTTTTCCTCGTTGTATGCCGGTATGACGATGGACACCGCGGGCGCTTCGCCCCTCCATTCGGGCGCGCCGTAGTAGTCTTTTTTGTATCTCAGGAAAAGAAGCAGGAAGAAGACGGTTGTGTAGATTGTGAAAAACGCCACTGAATAGTTCAATATCTCTATGAGTTCCATGCAGTCTACCTTTCACGTGAAGAGCAGTGATTTCGATAAGAGGAGCGCCAGGAACATGCCCGCAAGGATGAACGGAACGAACGGCGGCATCTGGGTATAGACCCATATTTCGCCGATGTCGAGCGATTTCAGCCTTTCCCTCTCGCTTTCCGTGGCGAGCCTCTTGAGGCCGTATTTCTTCACCACGTCCCGGTCCATCAGCTCCAGCGCTATCACGTCCTCGTTTTCGAGCTGGCTCGCCTTCATCTTCTCCGCAAGGAGCATCATGAGGTCCTCCCGGTAAACCATGAAGAAGACCATCAGCACGAAAAGCACCGTGAGCACCGTGAAGTAGACCGGGGAGAAGAGAACCGAGTTCACGAAGAAGTATGCAAAAACGGCGTAGGGAACGAGCACGAGAAGCACCGCCGGATTGGGCTTCCTGTCGGGCTTCCGCATCAGCTTCATGCCGAATAATGCCGCGGCGTAAAGCGCGAAAAGCAGGCCCCCGAAGATCATGACCGGGAAGATGAAGGGCATGTTGAAAGGCATCCCGAGGAATGACGGCTGGATGGGAAGGAGAAGCATGAGCGCCGCGAGCACGAAAAGGTCGGCCCCGCCGAGCTGCCCCACCCGGTAGAAGATATAGCCTATGGCCGTGAGAAAAACCGCCACTGCCAGGGAGAACGGGAAAAGCTGCTCCTGGTAGAAGAAAAGATTTGCGATGAATGCAGCAGCAAGGAAGGCGTAGAGGAGCCTGTCCGGTATGTTCTTCCGATTGAATACGTCGTAATAGGTGGCGATCGAAACCCCTGCGAATGCCAGCACAAGGCGGATAAGCTCGCCCGGCATGGTGATGCCTTTATCGAATATTATCTCCTCTATCATAGAACCACATCAAGATAAGTGTTGTATACGTTTTTTGTATACCATAATGTTTTAAATGGCACTTTTCAAATATCCTCATGGAACCAGTTGAACTTCGAAGGACAGCGGACATGAAGGATTTGAAAAAACCGACGGTAGTGCTCGGCTTCCCGGGCACCGGCCTCGTCGGAAGCGTTGCGGCATCCCATCTCATAGACGTCCTCCAGCTGAAATTCGGCGGGTACATAACGAGCAGCGACTTTGCCCCGCTTGCGGCAATCCATGATTACACCCCCATGCCGGCGGCAAGGCTGCATTATTCCGAGAAATATAATATAGTCGTAATAATATCCGAGATGACCATTCCGGTCGGGTCGTCCAAGGATCTCGCCGAGAAGATACTCGTGTTCGCGAATTCGGTGAAGGCGACGAGCGTCGTTTCTCTCGGCGGAATATCGCTCAAGGAGGGGGGAAAGGAGGTTTACGTGGTTTCAAGCGACCTCCCGATAATAAAGGACGTGATGAAAAGGAAGATAGCCAAGCCCATAAAGGAGGGTGCGACGACGGGCGTGACGGGCGTGCTCCTTGCGAAGGGGACGCTTGCGAAATATCCCGTTACCGCTTTTCTGGCCGAGGCGTCGGAGGAGTATCTCGACCCGGGTGCGGCCGTCAACGTCCTGAAGGTCCTTTCCAGATTCCTGAACATCCCGATAGATACCGCAGGGCTTGAGAAGGAGGCGAAGGAGCTGTCCAAGGGCCTCAAGGAAAGCATAATAAAATCAAGGATATCGAAGAAGGGCGGAACTGCGGCAGAAGGCGGAAGCATGTACGGGTAGTGGATGACCATACACGTTTATAAACTTTTTCTAACATAATATACTGTATGCCAGACACTAAAAGCAGGCAGGGGATTATAGCCGGGACATACGCGATTAAGCTGGGAAGGACAAGGATACAGCATGCCGGAGAGGATGGGAAGCCGGTCGATTACATAATGAAGCATAGCGATACTTCACATGCGGAAGTTCTCGGGGCGCAGAAAAAAGTCCATGACCTTCTTAAGAGAAAGGAAAAGGTCGCAGGCGAGATAAAAACACAGTGCAGGAAGGCGAAGGAAGAGATGGAAAAGCTTGCGCTTCCAGAGAATGAAGGGCCGTATGCCGATGTTGACGGGAGGCTTGCGCATCTTGCAGAAGTGCTTGGCGGGGAAAATAAGTTCGAAATCATGGAACATGTCATGGATATCATAAGGCCGTTTGACAACGACGCCGAAACAGAAGCGAATTTCCCGCGGGAATACGAATACGAAGACATGAAACTGTTTATTGATGGAAACGCCATAGAGAATACGCAGGGGCTTATAACGGCCGGAACGATTCTTGCAGAGGAGGAAGAAAGAAAGGGGGAATCGAAAATATCCGGCGCCAGGTATACGATTATAACGGATTACATGGAGGCAGTTATTCTCGCCGTGGGTGCACTGAGAAATCTGGATATCGATGCGTATCCCGCCCTGGCGATTGCGCTGATCCAGGGGCAGGAGGTCAACTCCCCGGTAATAGCGGTGCTCGAACCCGAATCTGAAAATCCGCTCATAACGTTCAACCTTATGAGAAACCACCCGCCCGTTGCGGCCGTCCATATCATAAGCGACAGTGCGATGCTGGGCGCCACCTACGCG
>JACCLJ010000086.1 GCA_013425425.1 Microcaldota archaeon | reverse complement strand
CCTGAATTTCATCTTTCCGAGCGTTGCGGTATCATACGTCTTTCCAAGTTTTCCGTCAAACTCGCCCTCCGTTATCTTTCCCGCTATCTTCGCGACTTCTTCCGGGACTTTCTCTTCCTTGAGCACAAAATAGGCAAGAACGCCTCCATCCGAATATCCTGGTTTTTCCGATTTCACTTTCAAGCAGATCACCTCAATGATCAGGATTTATGCATCTCCTCATACATTTCTATTACTTCCCTTGTGGTCGTAACCTCATTAACGCCCTTGTCGTCCCTGAGCCTCATCAGCCTCGGGAAGCGAAGCGCATACCCCTTGCCTTCATGAAGGCCGCAGGTGTGCGTCGGCGAAAGCGTTATGTCGTCGAACGCAACCTCAATGACGTATTTCAGCTCCACCCAGAAGTCCGGCTCCACCCGGTAATCGAGCCGCTCAGGGGCGGTCTCCCTCTTTATCTTCTCGAGCGTCTTCTCCAGGCCGACCATCTCATCCTCGCTGAAGCCCGAGCCGATTTTCGCGATGGTTTCGAACTTTCCACGGTCCGGATTGTAAACCGCCAGAAGCAGGCCGCCGAACTTGAATTCGGCCCGCGTGCCTTTCCCAAGATAATAGCCGGCCACCACCCCGTCGATGGTGTCCACGGATTTGCCGTAGGATTTCTTCAGCTTTATCCATGCGAACTTCCGCTTGCCTGCGGCATACGGTGCGCCAAGGTCCTTTGCCATTATGCCTTCCAAGCCACGCTTAAGCGCGCTGTCGAATATTTTTTTGAGCGTTTTCGGATCGTCCACAAGCGACATTTCGCTGAGCTTCAGTATCCCGCTCGGGAACAGTTTTTCAAGCGCCTTCCTCCTTTCGCCGTACGGCCGTTCAGTCATGTCCTTCCCGTCGATGTAGAGCATGTCGAAGCAGAAGAGGTTCAGCGGAAGCTCTTTAGATGCCGCCTCTATGCCATGCTTCCTGCGCCTGTGCATCGTCTGCTGGAATGGATAGTAACGGCTTTCCTTTGTATTGTAGGCGAGCGCTTCCGCCTCGAAAATGAGTTCCTTCGGCTTTAGTTCGCGTATCGCTTCGACCAAATCCGGGAACATGTGGGTCATGCGCTCGAGCTTGCGCGAATAGAGTTCCACCCGCTCGCCTTTCTTGTGGCATTGCAAACGGAAGCCGTCGTATTTTTCTTCTACCGCGCACTTTCCGAGCTTGTCGATTATTTCCGCAGGGTTTGCGAGGCGCTCCGCAAGCGCGGGCATGAGCGGCTTGAACGGCTGGACTGTGAAATGGGCTATGGCTTTTTCGTTTTCGTAAAACGTCTGTGCAACGTAACCCATGTCCGAGCATATGGCGTATGCGCGCTCAAGCGGCTCCCTCCATGATTTGTCGCCCTTCTTCGCTACGGACAGCGCATCCAGTATGGTCGGGTCTCCTACCCCGAGGCGCAATCTCCCCAGAACAAAACGCACGATGAAGCGCGCCTCGTGCGGCGTTGCGTTGTTCAATAGCTCTGTCAGGTATTTCTTCTTGAGCTCGCTGCTTCCGGTTCCGGAGGTTTTGGCGATTTTGATCAGGGCGGCGTAGATGTAATCCGCGTTCATTTCGGATGCGGAGAGCGCCTGCTGCCTTTTCTTTCCTCCGTAATGTTCCGCAGTAAGCCCGAGGTCCCCGCTCTGCCTGTAATTCTTCTCCACTTCGGCACGCGTATGGCCGGATGACGAGGCTATCGCCTCCATCGCGAATTTCTCGCCCATGCCCAGCTCTATGCCTTCGTAAGGCGGTGCTACGATTCCCTGCACGAAATAGACGAGCTTGCCTATCTCGTTGCCGCCCGCCTTCTTGAAAAGCTCGGCAAGGATGCCGGTCATCTCGATTCTCCCGGAGCGCTCTTCTATCTCCGCGAATACATCGGCGACCTTTGAAAAAGGAATCATGGAATGCATTCGGAAGCGAATTTTTAAACGCTTTCTGAGTAAAGGAAACGGTGCGTGAATGGCACGGCCCGCCGTTATAAGCGCAGTGCCTGCAGGAATGTTTGCCGCTGCTACTGGCCTGATGGCCGCAGGGAAGATTCTAAGGGGATGGATAAGATGAAATGTGAACATATTATACCCTTGGCGGTAGTTCTGATGTCTTTTTTATTACATGGATGCATAACCGAAAAAGACCCTTATTTCGAGGTTTATCGATGGTACGGGGGAGATTCCCTTGGCAAATGCGCTGGCCCCATTGAGATTAATAACACGGAAGGAAAATGGGTGGTGCTTGATATTTATGCCGCGAGGCCTATGCCAGCGACCGATGGTGTAAGCGGTTGGCATTTTTATATAATCGGTTCTGACGGAAATGAATATGCCTGGTTTAGCACCAGTTGGGGATGCGTTAGGGATTTTTACTCCGAACCCAATGAATTAAGCGCGGTTGAAATTGGTACGCGGGGGAACATTATTTTTGTGTTACCGAGGAATGTTGAACCCGAAAGGCTTGTTTTGGAAATTGATGGAACGCGCTATACGGATTGGACGTTTGATGAAAGCATTCTAGAGGAAGAAACATGGTTCGCCGCCGATGGAATTGCCATCGAAACGCCAACATTACCTTCTTCCGATACCGGACAAGACGGTGCGGGAGCATACGAATCATGTTCGCAAGATGTTTCCGACTGTGACAAAATCGACGATCCTGTGTCGAAGGCTTTTTGCTACCAGGGGGTTGCTTACTGTAAAAGAGACCCGTCCATCTGCGGCATGATTGAAAGTGATAAACAAACGATAAAAGACCACTGCTATGTAGCTGTTGCAGGAGCCACCGGCGGCTATACGGTCTGTAGTATGGTAGAAAATACAACTAATGCAGATGAGTGTTATTTATTCAGTGCTCAAAGCAACGCGGATATCACTACATGCGATTTTATATTGGACCGGGGGACAAAAGATTGGTGTTATGGAGATGTCGCAGAAAAAACTCTTAATTCATCGATTTGCGAAAGCATCGAAAGCGTAGGATACAAAAATGCGTGCTACTGGGAGGTCGCAGTAAAAAAGCCGGATGCTTCCTTATGCGCCAATGTGGTAGCGCGTAAAGGTTATCTGGGACCCGAAACGTGTTATGAGAATGTAGCCGAAGAAACCAATGATATCTCAATATGCAACATGATTCTTGGCTCAGAGGGCATATACGAGTGTAAAAGAGGTGCGCTTGTGCTCATGTTTTCAGAATATTTTTCTACCCTGGAAGAAAAGAACGTTTCGATTTGCGCAACTGCCCCTGGGGCTATCCTGGGGGAGGACAGCAACCTACATAGGGATGTGTGTTATACTGTACTTTCGTATGACCTATTGGATGTAACACTCTGCGAATACATTGGGAATAGCGACTTGAGGGACGACTGCTATTATGGTGTTGCAAGATACAGTTTTAACGCTACGCCGTGCGAAATGATCGGGGATCAGATAACTCAAGATGAATGCTTTCAACAACTGGCTGTCTACCAACTGAACAGCACTACCTGTGAACAAATTGAAAGCCAGGATTACAAGGATCTTTGTTATGGGGAATTGTCATGGAGGTCGTTGGATTCTGCACTTTGCGAATCTATAAACGATAGGGTCTACGAGGACTTCATTACGCGGATAATCGCGGAGAGAGAGAAAGGCTGGAATTACATAATAAGATTGGATCCCGATATATCTTATTGTGAAAACCTTACAAATCAGATGGATAAGGATAACTGTTACGACGTGTTGGTAAAGTATGAACCAAATATTACACTTTGTGAACGCATCGAAAGTCAGTTTCTTAGAGATAGTTGTTATGGCAAAATAGCGATTGATTCGTCAAACGTTACGCTCTGCGAACTAATTAAGAGCCAGATCGAAAGTGATAAATGTTATGGAGAATCAGCTATGAATCAATTGGATATCAATCTTTGTGGAAGCATCGCAGACAAAATATACAAAGATGCAATTATTCAAAGAATTAGCAGAGAAAACGATCTTAATTCGTGAAATGAGGTTTAACATGAGAATAATCCACATCGACAGGAAGACGGGGGAGATAAAAATACAGGCAGACACCCTTGACGACTTATGGCATCTTGAGAAAGTCGTCAATCCGGGCGATGAGGCAGAGGGAAAATCATGGAGGACGTATAAGGTCGGCACCAAGGAGGAGAAAAAAGCGGTCACGATACGGGTGAAAGTGGAGCGCGTGGAGTTTGCGAAATCGGCGAATCGCCTCCGCCTGCTCGGCATAATCGTTTCCGGCTCACCGGAAGAATACGTGCAGATTGGAAAGCACCACAGTATCGAAATCGGGCCGGACGCACGCTTTAAGATAATCAAGGTATGGAAAAAGCACGAGATTGACAGGCTCAGGGAGGCGGAGAAGGAGACGAAAAAACCGCGCGTCAACATACTTGTGCTCGACGAGGAGAAGGCGCTCCTGGCGGTCGTAAAACCCTACGGCGTGGATTATGGCATCGAGATTGAAAATGCTGCAAGGAAGAGGGGCGAGGATTTCGAGCAGAGGGAGAAGGAGTATTTCGGGAAGATAATGGCGGAGATTGAGCGCAAGCCGGAGCATTTCATCATCGCCGGGCCGGGATTCTCGAAGGACAACCTGAAGAAATTCATCCAGCAGAGGAAACCCGAGCTGATTTCCCGCATAACGTTCGAGAGCTGCTCCTATGCGGAGAGGAACGGGGTGAACGAGCTGCTCAAGAAAGGCATCGTCGAGAAGGTTGCGGGCGAGGCGAGATACGAGAAGGAGGAGCAGCTGATGGAGAAGTTCATGGAGATGCTGCATCGGGATACCGGCAAGGCGGTTTACGGGATTGTTGAAGTCAAGAAGGCCGTTTCGCTCGGCGCGCTTGAGAAGCTGTTCGTGCTCGACGAATTCCTGCGGACGAACGAAGATGCCGAAGCCTTGATAGATGAAGCCGAGAAGGCTGGCGCCGCGATTGTCATCTTTTCATCGGAGGGCGATGCCGGCCTCAAGCTGAAGGGCTTGGGCAGGATTGCGGGATTGCTAAGATGGAAAATCGAATAGGGAAACGCGAACATGAAACCAATCATTTAAATACTTATAATATTCATTAGATACAAAAATGCAAAATGCTAATTTGTTGAGGTGAACCTATATGTATGGAGTTTCTCCGCAGGCTTATGACAGGGCGATAACGGTTTTCAGCCCAGATGGAAGATTGTTCCAGGTGGAATATGCGAAAGAGGCGGTAAAAAGAGGCGCTACCGCAATCGGCATATGCGCCAGCGACGGCGTTGTTTTCGTCGCATTCAAATCCATCCACTCCAAGCTCATCGTTCCCGATTCCCTGAAAAAGATTTTCGAGGTTGACGAGCATATAGCCGTTACCGCAAGCGGGCTGATCGCCGATGCGAGAAGGCTCGTTGAAACCGCAAGGGTCGATGCGCAGAGGCACAGGATAACCTACAACGAAAGCGCGGGTGTCGAAACGATAGCAAGAAGCGCCTGCGACCTCATGCAGGTGTACACCCAGTACGGCGGCATAAGGCCGTTCGGGGTTTCGCTTCTTATAGGAGGGATTGACAGCATGCCGAGGCTCTTCGAAGCAGAGCCCAGCGGGGCGATGACTGCCTACAAGGCGGATTCCATAGGCGCGAGCAAGAAGGAAGTCGATGACATCCTTGAGAAGAAATACAGGGATACCATGACGACTGAGGATGCCATAAAGCTTGCCGTGGATGCGCTCAAGAAAACCCAGGAGGAGAAACTGAGCGCGGAGAATGTGGAGATATCGGTCATCCCCATGGATACGAAGAAGCACAAGTCGCTTACCGAAAAGGAGATTGCGAAATACATAAAGGACTAGGTGCCCGTGCGAATCTTTAAATTATGTTGTATATAATAATATTTCATGATTGAGGGGAGGAGTAATAAGAAAACTAACGGCAGCCTTGGCGATGTATCATATCTCCTGAAGCCGAAGGCTGTATTCAACACCTTAAAATATTTCATGGAAACCGAGCCGGGTTCCATCCCGTTTTTAAGAACAGTAGCATCAAAACAGCCCAAAATCAGCGAAGGGCAATACATTGCGGACCTTCATGCCCACCCGTACATATCGCACGATAAAACAAGGGAAGACTTATTTCATACCTTCCATGCCATGGTAAAAAACAACGTTGAGGTTCTCGCCGTAACGGTGCACGGCAACGGCAATCCGCGTGAGATGGATTTCTGGGAGATAAAGGATTTC
>JACCLJ010000065.1 GCA_013425425.1 Microcaldota archaeon | reverse complement strand
GCGGCAGGTTCGTTTTCCTGCTTTCGGACGGAAGCAATGAAATCGAATGCGCGATAACGAAAGACGTGCATCGCGGCAATGCGCTGAAGGAAGGCGACGAGGCGATGGTGGAGGGCGCGATAGTGCGGGAAGGCAGGGCGGAAATCGGCGAGCATTCCAGGATTTTCATAAGGAGGAAGGAAAAAATCCTGATGGGGAGGATACTGGACATGGGCTGTAGCGACGATATGATGCGCGTCGTCGTGGGAAGCGAGAAGCTGGAGTTCGACAGGGAGAATGCGCTGCGCTTCATGGGCGTAAGCATTGCGGACGACATAGCGCTCCGGACGGTTGTAACGCTTAAAAAGGATGCCCTGCTCAATACGAACGTGAGCATGAAGGTGACGAGGCAGAACGGAAAGATTATTATTGGGTAATTTTTCTAATATAACGGGCTGGATAACAGAATGAAAATGCGCGAGATGAATGTATGGTCGTGATGCTCAAGGTGGCTGAGGCTTTCCAGAATGACATAGGAAGAGGGATAGCACGGCTCGATTCCAAGGCGAAAAGCAGCCTTGGCGTTTCCACGGGAGATATAGTCAAGCTTACCGGAAGGAAGGCCGCGCTGGCAATCGTCTGGCAGGCGCATCCGGACGATGAAGGCCTGGACATGATAAGGATAGACGGCATACTCAGGCAGAACGTGGGCATAGGCCTAGGTGAGCTTGTCAAGGCCGAGAAGGCGGAGACGAAAGAGGCGAAGAAGGTCGTCCTTGCGCCTAAGGAATCCATAAGGTACGGCGGGGGTTTCGAGCAGTACGTGAAAAAGAGGCTTATAGGCAAGCCGGTGCTCAAAGGCAACGTACTGCCCGTGGGAGTATTCGGCACGTCAATTCCGCTCATGATAATGCAGATTTTCCCGCAGGGGCCGGCGGTGATAACGGAAAATACCGTATTGCAGATAAAGCAGGAGCCGGCAAAGGACGTAACAGCACTTCCGAACGTGACCTATGACGATGTCGGCGGGCTGAAGGATACGATACTGAAGATACGCGAGATGGTCGAGCTTCCGTTGAGGCATCCTGAGATATTCGAACAGCTGGGGATAGACCCGCCAAAGGGAGTCCTTCTGCACGGCACGCCCGGGACGGGGAAAACCCTGCTTGCGAAGGCCGTCGCGAACGAGAGCGATGCGAATTTCTTCTACATAGGCGGCCCCGAGATAATAAGCAAATACGTGGGCGAAAGCGAGGAGCGCCTCAGAAAGCTTTTCAAGGAGGCTGAGGAAACGTCCCCGAGCATAATATTCCTGGATGAGATCGATGCGATAGCGCCCAAGCGCGAAGAGGTAGTCGGGGAAGTCGAGAAGCGCCTCGTCTCCCAGCTGCTCACGCTCATGGACGGGCTGAAGGCGAGAGGGGAGGTCATAGTCATAGGAGCGACGAACAGGCCCGATTCCCTCGACCCCGCGCTGAGAAGGCCCGGAAGGTTTGACCGCGAGATCGAGATAGGCGTGCCGGACAAGAGGGACAGGAACGAGATACTTACGATACATACGAGGAACATGCCCCTTGAGAACGTAAAGCTCGAGGAGCTTTCGAGCGTGACGCACGGCTATACCGGCGCGGACCTTTCGCTCCTCACAAAGGAAGCGGCACTGAAGGCATTGAGGCGCCTCCTTCCATCCATAAACATCGAAGAGGAAACGATACCGCAGGAAATTCTCGAAAAGCTGAAGGTAAACCGCGAGGATTTCTTCAACGCGCTCCGGGAGATACAGCCCTCCGCCTTGAGGGAAGTTTACGTGGAAAGGCCGAACGTCAAATGGAGCGATATCGGCGGAATGGAGGAAGTGAAAAGCGAGATAAAGGAAGCGATAGAGCTTCCGCTCAGGAAACCCGAGCTTTTCGAGAAGATGGGCATAAGGCCGCTCAAGGGCGTGCTCCTGTTCGGCCCGCCGGGCACCGGGAAAACCCTGCTTGCGAAGGCGGTGGCAGGCGAAAGCGAGACTAATTTCATAACCATAAGCGGCGCGCAGGTGCTTACAAAATACGTCGGAGAATCGGAAAAGACGGTACGTGAGCTTTTCAGGAAGGCACGGGTTGCCGCGCCATGCATACTTTTCATAGACGAGATAGATGCCATAGCCCCGAAAAGAAGCGGGCACGGCAGCGATGGGACTTTCGTTACGGAGCGTGTCGTAGACACCCTTCTCACCGAGATGGACGGGCTTAAATCGCTGAAGGACGTCATCGTCATAGCTGCCACGAACCGGCCGGACATGCTCGACCCCGCGCTTATGAGAGCTGGCAGGTTCGACAGGGTCATAGAGATACCCGCGCCGAACGATGCGGCAAGGTATGCGATATTCAGGATACATACGGGAAAAATGCCGCTTGACAAGAAGGTCGACCTCAGGGAGCTTGCAAGGCTTACGGAAGGCTATACCGGTGCGGACATAGAAAACCTCGTGAGGGAGGCCGGCATGAGCGCCATACGGGACGGCTCGAAAAAGGTGACTGCGAAGCATTTCGAGCAGTCTTTCAGGGCAATCATGCCGAGCATAAAGAAGGACGACGTTGAAAGCCTTAAGAAGTTCAAGACCTCGTCGGCCATTGCGATGTACAGGTGAAATTATGAGGCTCATGCTGTTCTTCAGGCTTTTGCTCTTGTCGGTGTTTGCCTCGCTGCTGTTTTTCGCACTAGCACCGGAAGCATCGGTCCTGACGCTTTTGAAGATGGTTGCTGCCGGCGCTGCGCTTGCTATCGCAGTAAGCGCCCTTTACCCGGAGATGAGAGGCGTGAAAAGCGGCGATATGGTCTCGGTCGTGATGGGCAGCGGGGTTCCCGCGCTTGTCGGTCGCTTCGGAAGGGCGATGGGGCAGGGAAAAAAGAATAGCCAGATAAAGGTCAAGCTTGATAGCGGTGGAGAGGTCATAGGGATAATAGAAAGCTACGAAGGCGTCGTAAGCCCTCCCAGGATACGGCTGGTATACGAAGAAAAGCTGGTGGATTAGGGATGAATGGAAACCTGATAGAAAGCGATGAGATAGTGCAGATGGCCATAAGCGTGCTGGCGATATCATTCGCCTTCACGGTAGTCTTTGCCGGGATAGGCGGCATGTTCGCATATCCGAAGGAATTCCTGGTTTTCATGCTTTTATCCCTTGTCACGGTAGGAAGCGGCTTCATCCTCCACGAAATGTCGCACAAGCTTGTGGCGGTGTATTACGGCGCCCATGCCAAATTCAGGATGTGGACGAACGGGCTGCTCTTCATGCTTTTCGTTTCGCTATTCGGAGTCCTTTTCGCGGCGCCTGGCGCGGTTTACATCTATTCGCAGAAGATAACAAGAAGGGAGAACGGCATAATATCGGCTGCGGGGCCGTCTCTGAACGTCATCCTTATGTTCTTTTTCCTGCTCATGCAGGCTGTTTATCCGATAGACATCTATTTTTCGTTCATGCAGGGGG
>JACCLJ010000054.1 GCA_013425425.1 Microcaldota archaeon | reverse complement strand
CGGCGAGAGCGATACGTGCGGAGACTGCCACTATCAAGGCGAAACTTACGAATGCCTTGAGGATGCGGAATGCGGCGAGGGAAAATACTGCGTCAGCGGCGAGTGTAGCTCCTCACGCGGGACAACGGCCTGCTGCGGCTCTGCATTTATTTTGCTGCTTGCCGGGGCGGGTTGCCTGTATGCCAGAACCAGATTATGATTTTTTATCCTCTTTGGGCTGCTCTTTTGGTGCTTCTTTCCTAGCTTCAGGTTTTTCCTCTTCCTTTGTTGCGGTGGCGCTTATCTGCTGCACTATCGCCTCCTCCGATATGAAATAATAGTTTGCATTCTCGAATTTCGTATTGAATTTTCTCTGGTCCTCAAGCTTTGATGGCGTTTCGACTATCTTTTCTATCCCAACCCAGAGAAGGTACCAGCCGAGAGGGACAAGAAGCACTTCGAGAAGTTTGAAAATATATTCGTATTCTCCCGCATCGGTCGTTGCCAGGGTTATGCTTCCCGCCAGTATCGCGAAACCCGCCGCAACGTATGCCATTCCCCTTTTTCTTACTTTTTCAAGGTCGGTATCAAGGTTCTTCAACTGCATGGTAAAATAATCCTTGAGCCTTTTTTTGATGAGCGCTTCTGTTTTTGCCGAGCGCAACGCATTAGGAAGGCTGAACCTTACCTCGAAACTGCCATGTTTGTTCTCAACATAGCGCTTCTGCACCTCTTTCAGAAAGTCGTCTGACAGAATCCTTGAATGGTAGGGGGAAGGGTCGAAGTCGGAGAATATGTCATCATAATTGTCTAGGGCGATACTCACGAGATTGATGAGCGTTGCGGGTTTCAATTCCTCGGCTGCCACTACTTTTTTGATTTCCATAAATAAGTTTAGGCAAGCAGAATATTTAAATATCTGATATGTCATATGACCAACATGTCAGTTAACAAACATAAGATGGAGGACCTCGGAGTGCTCCAGATGCAGATACTCTGGCTTCTAGAGCAGGGTTCGACGCATGGCTACGACCTTATGAAAAAACTCAGTGCAATCAAAACTACAAAAATAGAGCAGGGGACGCTTTATCCCGCGCTTCAAAAGCTTGAAGACAACGAATACATACGGATGAAGGAAACCGGCGAACGCGGAAGGAAGATTTACGAATTGACTTCGACCGGAAGAGCGATAATGAGGAAATCGTGCGAGGACTTTGCGCTTACTTTCGAGGGAATTTTCCAGGATTACAGATGCAAGAATTGCGGAATGAAGAATTGCGGAGCGGAAAAATGAAGGTTTATCTGGACCATGCGGCGACAACGCCGGTGGATAAGCGGGTTCTGGAGGCAATGCTGCCTTACTTCAGCGACAGGTACGGCAACCCCTCTTCCATATACAGTTTTTCGAACGAAGCGCATGAAGCGGTTGAAAAGGCAAGGGGAAGCGTTGCACGGCTGATAGGCGCAGAGCCTTCCGAGATGATATTCACCTCAGGAGGAACCGAGGCGGACAATCTTGCGATACAGGGAACGGCATTCGCAAACAGGCATAAAGGAAATCATATAGTGACTTCTGCAATAGAGCATCCTGCCGTCCTCAATACCTGCAAATGGCTTGAAACGCGCGGCTTTGAGGTAACCTATCTTCCGGTTGACCGGGAAGGGCTGGTTTCGCCTGAAAAGCTTGAAAGCGAGCTGCGCAGCGGAACGATACTAATATCCGTCATGCATGCGAACAATGAGATAGGCACGATAGAACCAATTGAAGAGATTGCAAAACTGGCCAGGGAACGCGGCATCTGCCTGCATACCGATGCAGTGCAAAGCATCGGGAAGATACCGGTCGATGTGAAAAAGATGGGTGTTGACCTGCTTTCAATATCGGCGCATAAGATATGCGGGCCGAAGGGCATAGGGGCGCTTTACGTAAGAAAGGGTACCGACATCGCACCGCTTGCGCATGGGGGCGGACATGAGCATGGCATGCGTTCAGGGACCGAGAATGTTCCTGGCATTGTGGGTTTGGGAAAAGCGGCTGAGATTGCGCATGCCGAAATGAAAGCGGATTCGGAGCATATGGCAAGGCTTAGGAACAGGCTTGTGGATGGCGCTCTGAAGATAGAGAATTCCTGGCTTAACGGCAGCACGGCCAAACGCCTTCCGAACAATGCGAATTTCGGATTCGGATTCATAGAGGGGGAGGCGCTTGTGCTTGAGCTTGACTTCAACGGCATATACGCGAGCACTGGAAGCGCATGCTCTTCAAAATCGCTCGAGCCGAGCCACGTGCTCAGGGCCATAGGGCTGCCGCCAGAGCAATGCCACGGCTCTCTGCGGATGACGCTCGGCAGGGAGAATAGCGCGGAAGAGATCGATTACGTTCTTCAGGTGTTGCCGAAGGTCGTGGGAAAACTGAGGGAAATATCGCCGTTCAAGAAGGATTTCGGCGATTATGAGAAAACGCTGGGAAAGGGCGGGCATGGAGGCCATGCGCATGTATACTGAAAAACTCATGGAGCATTTCAGGAACCCGAGGAACATGGGCAAAATAGAGGATGCCGACGGGGTAGGCAAGGTCGGAAATCCAGTATGCGGCGATGTAATGTATCTTTACATAAAGGTGAAGAACAACCGCATCGAAGACATAAAGTTCGAGACTTTCGGCTGCGCAGCGGCCATAGGGACGAGCAGCATGATTACTGAGCTTGCAAAGGGCAAAACGATTGACGAAGCATTGAAAATAACCAATCAGAACGTGGCAGGCGAGTTGGGCGGCCTGCCTCCCATAAAAATGCATTGTTCGGTGCTTGCGGCGGATGCCCTGAAAGCCGCCATAAAGGATTATCTCGGCAAAAAGAAGAAGGAAAAGGCCTGATCATTCGGTTTTTCCGAAACCGCTTTTTATCAATTTAAGGAATAGATGCCTTGGCAGCACGACGGAAACATTGCAGCCGCAGCGGGAGCATAGGAATTCGCCGTCTTTATAATCGGATTTGTCTGCCACCCTGCCGCAGTTGCCGCAGACCTCGAAGGCGTTTTTGGCCATCTGGGTCATCTCTTTTTCTTTGTTTTCCCTGCTGGCTTTTTGGCTTTCTTTGCCGGTTTTTCCTCTTCGAAAGGATCCTTGCCTTCCTGCAGCCTCTGTACGACCTTTTCGTAATCTTTGAGGAGAACAATCATCGTGGCATGGTTGCCGCATCTGGGGCAGGTAAACAGCTCACCCGCTTCCCTTAGGGGCACCATCTTGCCGCAACTGGCGCATATCTCTATTTCTTCCATGGATTTTTTACGGACGGGCTCTTTTAAATATCTTTGTTTTTGCAGACCGGATAGCGAGCGAATCCGTCATGTAGAGGAATATTCCCTCAAGGCTTTTCTCGTCGGCAGGATGGGTATAGAAAATCGAGAATATCCTCTCACCGGTGTAGATCAGAATCCTTTTCCCGACGTATTTTCTTCCTTCGCTTTCATATTCGTAGGCTGCCGTAAAGCAGGGGTGTTTCCCGAACTTTGAGCTGCATGCCTTGGCAACCATCCCGGAGGACGAGGATTCTATTTCGTTTTTCGCGTATTTCCGGAAATTGAATTCCATGGGCAGGATCGTTTCCACCCCCACCCTGAACTGCGATCTGCTCTTTCCGGAATGGAAAACCACCGCATAGCCGCCTTCATCTATCACCACGGGCGGGTCATAGCTCCAGTCCTTCGGATAGAACATCGAAAAATGACCGTAGAAATCATCATAGTTCTTGAAATGCATCTTGTCGAATTCGGGCTCTGCCGCTTTTCTGCCCAACATCGTCCGTATGCCGTCCAAAATGCTCATTTTTCAGCCATCACCACTATCTCGCTGCATGAATCGTCAAATGCACCGTAGTCGAATCCACAGTAGGTTTTTATGCTTCTGAAGCCGCATTCTTCCAGCAATCCGCGAAGGCGCTTCGTGTCTATGAATGATACCGTCATCTCGAAGCGGTTTACGTTCTTTCCTTCATTGTCTTTCACCTCTATAACGTAATCCGCAGTCCCGTT